>JASDWX010000102.1:0-12213 GCA_041890515.1 Alteromonadaceae bacterium | reverse complement strand
GCGAGATGTGTATAAGAGACAGCATAAATACACCAGAGGTCGCTGAAGACGTTTTATCTAAAGGCCATGCAGACATGGTCTCAATGGCCCGACCATTTTTGGCTGATGCTGAATTTGTACAAAAAGCGGCTGAAAATAAAAGTGATGAAATTAATACCTGTATTGGCTGTAACCAAGCGTGTTTAGATCATGTTTTTCAGCAGAAACGCGCTTCTTGTTTAGTTAATCCAGTCGCTTGCTACGAGACAGAATTAACCTTTGCCAAGGCAAAAGTAAACAAGCGTATTGCTGTTGTTGGCGCTGGCCCAGCAGGTTTAGCATTCAGTGTTTATGCTGCTCAACGAGGACATAAAGTAGAAATATTTGACCGCGCTAGCGAAATTGGTGGGCAGTTTAATTTTGCTAAGCAGGTCCCTGGTAAAGAAGAGTTTTATGAAACCATTCGATATTTTAACAAACAAATTAGTTTGCTTGATATAAAAGTGCATTTATCCACCGAAGCAACAGCAGAAGATTTGACGAGTGGTGGCTTTGATGAGTTAGTTATTGCAACCGGTATTTTACCTAGAAAATTGGACATTAAAGGTATTGATCACGAAAAGGTCAAAAGCTATTTAGATGTACTTCGTGATAAACAGCCCATAGGGAATAACGTTGCCATTATTGGCGCTGGTGGTATTGGTTTTGATGTCGCTGTTTACTTAGCAGAAGAACACGAAAAAAGCCCATTAGTGGATAACAAAGAAAAATGGCTTAAAAGCTGGGGGGTTGATCAAAGCTATCAAAATAATGGTGCTTTATTAGATAAGTCGACATTAGATAAAGCCGAAAGAACACCCCGTAATATTCATCTATTACAACGAAAAACAACTAAAGTTGGCGGAGGGTTAGGGAAAACTACCGGTTGGATACATCGTGCAACATTGCAAAAAAATGGTGTTAAAATGTTAGCCGGCGTGACGTATAAAAAAATAGATGACACAGGCTTAACCATTGAAATTGATGGAAAGGAACAGTTATTAGAGGTTGACCACGTAATTGTTTGTGCAGGACAAGAGTCTCAGCGTAGTTTGTATCAAGCATTAGAGACGAGCAAAAGTGTTGAGCAAGGATTACATTTAATTGGTGGAGCTAAAGTAGCAGCAGAATTAGATGCAAAAAGGGCTATACGCCAAGCTGCGGAATTAGCTGCAGTTATTTAACGAACCGTCATTTATTGTTGATAAATATAATTTGAAATGAAGCCGCTCTTTCTAGGGTCAACTGTTATGCTTATGAAAATAAGCATAACAGTTGACCCTAGAAAATAAGAGTAATTATGCCTGCATTTCTTAAACCTGCGCTATCCCTTTCTAATGCTTTACGCTTTAAAGCGAAATTTACGCTATTAGCCTGTATGTTTTTTCTGCCTATTCTGGTTGGTTCGTGGTGGATAGTTCAAGAGCAAAGTACCTTAATAACTCAATATGAAAATGAATTAATAGGGTTGGAGCAAATAAAAAAAGTCGTTGCACTAGAGAAAACTATTGCGCATAGTCGTCTTAAAGAGATTCAAGTAAGTAAAGTTAAGCGTAAAATCTCACAATTAAATTTACCTGCCGACATTTCATCTTCTGCACTGCTAAATGCTTGGCAAGGTGTGCTCGAAAGTGAAAATAATAGTCGAGCAAAAAATTATAGAGACGTTTATGGACAAAGTTTATCATTGCGAGAACGTCTAGCTGCATTAAGTGGCTTAACCAGAGAAAGTGATGCCATTGCTTTTTATTTAGCAGAAGTGAGCAGTCAAAGAATACCCGCCTTATTAGAATATTTAAAACGCATAGAATCTATAAGCATACAAATTATCGTCAACGGTTTTGATGCTGAAAGTTATACGTTGATTGTCGCACTTGATAAGCGTATTGATGAGCTACAAATGCAAATTAATAAAACGACTTTGCAACTGAAGCGTGTTGTGGATGGTGAATTATCTCTCTATACATCGAAATACAAAAGCCTAACCAAGCAGCTTGACGAGTACCAGAAAATATTACATCAACAAATGATTGACCCCGAAGAAATTTCTTTAAGCGAGCGTCAAGAAACTCAATTAGCTAATAGCGTTTATCAACAAGCAGAAGACCTATTAAAAATTAGTGATGATTTATTATTGTCAAGAATTAACACGTTAACGCATAAAAGCGAGCAAGCCCTTTGGGTGTTAGCAATTGTACTTATTTTGGTCGTTCTCATTATTAGTTATCTATTAATGGGGATTTATCATTCATTAATTAATAATGTTAATGCAATTAATAAAGCCGCCACTTATTTGGGAAATGGTGACTTTTCTCATCAATTAGTTATCAACTCTTCCGATGAACTTGGCGATATAGCACAAAATTTCAGCCAAATGCAGCAAAAAATTAATCAACTACTTTATTTCTTTAGTGGAGACATTAACAAATTGCGAGATTCTGCTAATAACATTCATCAACTTACCGACCATATGGAGCAGAGTCTTGCAAAACAACAGCAAAATACGCTCAGTGTTGTTCAGTCTATCAATGAAGTGAGTGAGTCGGTTCAAGTTATTTGTGACAGCACTGCAGCAACACAGCAGTTAACAGAGCAGACTAGCGAACATGCCAATCAAGGACGAAGTATTATCAGTGATACTGCACAAGCTATTAATAGTATTTCAGAAGACGTTAATGCATCTGCGAGTATTATTGACGAATTAGCCGGATACAGTAATGATATTGGCCAATTTGTTAACGTTATTAAAGAAATAGCCGACCAAACTAATTTATTAGCGCTAAATGCTGCTATTGAAGCGGCACGAGCTGGAGAACAAGGTCGTGGTTTTGCTGTTGTCGCCGATGAAGTAAGAACGCTAGCTAGCCGCACTCAAGATTCAACAGGAGAAATACAACGTATTATTGCATTGTTGCAATCAGGCACCAGTAAGTCTGTTGAAGCCATGCATCGCGGGGTTGCTATGGCAGTTCAAGGGGTTGAAAAAACATCACTGGTCAACAAGACCTTTTCAGAAGTAACGAATAATGTCGACGAAATTGTTGGGGCAACGTCACAGATATCTACAGCAGTTAATCAACAAGGCGCGATGGTTAAAGCAATGGCACAAAATACAGAAAGTATTTCTCAAGGCGCAGGTCTGGTTATGCAATCAGCAAAGGATGCTGCTAGCGCCGGTGAAAACTTATTAACATTAGCCGACCACCTTTCTCAGCAGTTATCTCAATTTAAACTTGATCACTTATCGAAATAAAGTGACTGTTTGAACAAATAAGGTATTATTACCCGCTAAACCAATGTGTTCATAAATTAAGTAGATTTTCCTGAATGAATAAAGTGTTAGCGGGTATTCCTCTGTTATCTGAAAATATTACTGTGCTGTCAAGCGCAAAAGAATATGCCAGTGCCCTGATTCGATTAATCGAAAATGCCCAATCACGTATTTATATCACCGCCCTATATTTACAAAATGATGATGCCGGTCAGCAAATCTTAAATGCTTTACACCAAGCTAAGCAAAAGAACCCTAAAATAGAGATTAAAGTATTCGTTGATTTTCATCGTGCACAACGTGGTTTAATTGGTGATAAATCAGGGAAAGGCAATCGTGACTTTTATCTTGAGTTCGCCTCAAAGTATAGCGAAAGCATCGGGATCTATGGTGTTCCCGTTAAGCGCAAAGAACTGATGGGGGTTTGGCACTTTAAAGGGATGGTTTTTGACAATACTTTACTTTATACCGGTGCGAGTATTAACGATATTTATTTACACCAACATGACAAATATCGTCTAGACCGTTACTACCAAATTCAATCACCAGAGTTATGTGAAAGTTTTTGTCAATTTCTGCTACAAACCTTAGTAAAAAGTGAGCTCGCACCGCAATTAAATATTGAAACCTTACCCAATAACTTACAAATAAAGCATAAGATAACTGAATTAAAAGCAACATTAAAAGAAGCACGCTTTAACTATTATGCGCAACAATTAGCATCTTCAACGGAAGCATTATCGGTGTTACCGCTCATTGGTTTTGGTCGAAGAAAGAATCAACTTAATCAAACGATACGTGAAACCATCCGGTTAGCAAAACGAAGCTTAGTACTTTTTACGCCTTATTTTAATTTACCTAGACCTGTTATGCGAGATGTTCGCTCCGCATTAAAGCGTGGTGTCGAAGTCACTATTATTATTGGTGATAAAAAAGCCAATGATTTTTTCATTGCTGATCAGGATCAGTTTTCTATGATAGGGATTATTCCCTATATATATGAAACCTTACTCAAGACATTCTTGAAAAGGCAGCAAAAATATATTGATAATAGCCAGCTAAGGGTCCGCTTATGGCAACACGAAAGTAACAGTTTTCATTTAAAAGGTATTGTTGCAGATGAACGTCGCCATATATTGACGGGTAATAATCTAAACCCACGAGCATGGGGATTAGATCTAGAAAATGGCTTATTGATTGACGACGTTAATCAAAAATTACTGCCAACATTAACAAAAGAGCTAGCAGAAATTAATAAACATACCCAATTAATTACAAGTTATTTGCAGCTAGAGTCACAAAATCAGTATCCAGAAAAGCCAAAAAAATTATTGAAAAAGTTAAGAATGGCTCAGATCGATCGTTTACTCAAAAGGTTCTTATAAACACGAACTCATTGCACTTCGCTATGGTTGTGGAGTGTAAATTTTATCAGCGGTGTTAAATAGCATCCATGAAGTTAACACATACTTGTCAGATGATACGGGGACATTGCCTCGGTGAGTGTGAGTAAATCCACAAGGGGCAATAACCATAGTGCCCGCTTTAGGCTTTATACTTTTATCTTGATAATAAAAATCAGTTTCACCACCAGTCTCTACGTCATTCAAATAAATAAGAAAAAGTAAATTCCTGTGTAACGCATTATTTTCTCCAAGTTGTGGAAAAATTTCGGAATGCCAGTAATTATAATTCCCTTTACCTTGTAAATATTTTTGTGCATTAATCGGTGCTAGCCTGAATAAATGTTGTATTAAATTGACTAAATTAGGTTTGTCCAACTCTTCGAAATTATCAGCTGTTAACTGAATCGGCTGCTTGGTTATTGGGTGTTGAACGGTTAATGAAAGGCCACTGATTAAACAAAAAGAGTACTTTTTTACATATTCAGTAATATGCGTAATACACGTTTGTAAAATAGTTTGTAATGCTGGCTGAAATTCAGCATGTTGATTCAAATAAATGTCTTGGCTAAGTTTTTTACTTACATCAACCCCGCCGCCTGTACGCCCTTCATTTTTATAGGGGCTTTGTTCAAATTCTTGTATAAATTGTTTACAAAAATCTTGAGAAAGGGCATTTGGGTATATTTCAATAAAATTGGTCATAGTTTTGATAAACCTCAATAATTCTTAACGATGAAAATACCATAGCAATACGTTATATTCTATTAACTTTATCAGTCTACTTCAACATGATGAAAAAAGATGTAAAATAACACGACTTTAAATTAGTGGGATATAGTAATGTTCAGTGAAAAGTTAATGCCTAGATTTAGCGATACTGATGCACTAGGTCATATAAATAATACTTTATTACCTGTTTGGTTTGAAGGAGCGAGAGATCCGGTTTTCCGTTTATTTATGCCAGATCTTGACACGAAAAATTGGCAGTTAATTTTAGCTAAAATTGATGTCGAATTTCATGCTCAGCTCTACTACGGAGAAGATATTGAAATACGTACATATATTGGTCGCATCGGTAGCTCATCGTTTACGGTGTACCAAGAAGCGTGGCAAAAAAACACTAAATGTGCTTCAGGGACCGCTGTGATGGTACATTTTTGTTTTGAAAATCAATCATCTTTAAAAATTACAGAGAATATAAAAGCACAAATGACATCACACCTTTTTCCGACAAAATAATAATTGTTTAACATAAAATAAAATAAAAGTAAAAATGCATGGAAACTCGAAGAATTTTTTTACTCACAGTGGTAGAATAATTGTCACTTTCTCAAATTACATCGATAAATAAATACTATTTGTCGGTAACGTAAATCAGTAAATACAAATTTACGCACATAGATAGGATTTTTTCATGGCCGGTGTTAACAAAGTAATCATTTTAGGTAATTTAGGTAAAGATCCAGAAGTACGTTTTATGCCTAACGGTGGCGGAGTTGCTAATCTTACTATTGCTACTTCTGAAACCTGGAAAGATAAACAGACTGGCGAACAGAAAGAAAAAACAGAATGGCATCGTGTTGTGATGTTTGGAAAGTTAGCTGAAATTGCTGGCGAATACCTTAAAAAAGGTTCAAAGATTTATATTGAAGGTGCTTTACAAACACGTAAGTGGACTAATCAGCAAGGGCAAGACCAGTATACAACTGAAATTGTTGTGCAAGGTTTTAATGGCACTATGCAAATGTTAGATTCACGTGGCGGCGCAAGCGCTGGTGGACAATCAGCAGGTTTTTCTGGACAAGCTCCACAGCAACAAGGTGGATTTTCTGGACAAGCTCCACAACAGGCAGCACCTCAACAGCAAGGTGGTTATTCTCAACCAACACCACAGCAAAATCAACAGCAAGCTTATAAACCCGCTCAGCAACAGGGTGGATTCTCTGGACAAAACCAGCAGCAAGCACCGCAACAGCAAGGTGGTTATTCTCAGCAAGCACCACAACAACAAGGTGGCTTTGCGAACCAAAGTCAACAACAGAAACAGTCTGCGCCTAAAGTTAATCCTCAAGAGCCTACAATTGATTTTGATGACGACATTCCATTTTAGATCACGTTTAATTCAAAAGTGTTAATATAAAACTATATTAACCACATATAAACATCAAACCCAGCGTAATTGCTGGGTTTTTTATTTTTTACACTTTACTTATTGAATATATCGTGATTAGCTAGGACAACGTAAGTTAAAAGTGTAAATAAAGGTGTTGTTCGATGATTGATTATAGTAGTGAAACATTAATTTTTGACAATGGTGAACGCTACCCTATTTTAATGGGAAGTGATCAAATGCCGCACTTTTATACAACACTTTGGGTAACAACAAAATTAAGATCTAAAACTACGTCAGCGCAGACTATTTCAAATAAACTTAGCCACGTAAAATGGTTTTTTTCTTGGATGAAAAATGAGCAGAGAGATCTTTATAAGGAATTTCAGAAAGGTGAGTTTCTTTGTGAAGAAGATATTGAGAATATTAAATCCCACCTTGCAATAGATATACAACAATCTAAAGATAGAAAAAACAAAGCAAGTAAAGGCAGAAATAAAGTCATAAACATAATTGATACGCCAAAGTTAGTTGATGTAATACCTTCGGTTGGGCGAGATCACCATTATAACCGCATGACATCAGTTATTGAGTATTTAACTTTTCTCGCCAAGCTAGCTGTTAAGAATATTGTTAACCCTAGGTTCAATCGTGAAATTAAAAAAATGGAAAAGGAGTTCAAGGCAGCTCGACCTAAAGGAAAAGGTCGTAATGTATTAGATGAAACTGATGATAAAACTCTACCAGAAGATCTAGTCAAAGAGTTTATGGCCGTAGCTCACTATGACAATCCAATAAATCCTTTTACGCAAAAAGCTGTCCGCTTTCGAAATCACCTGATGTTTCATTTGATGGATCGTCATGGCATTCGAAGTGGCGAGATGCTTTCACTCACATTGACTGATATGACTTTACACGGCAACAAAAAATCTTTCTGGGTAAGGCGAACGCATGACGACAAGAATGACCCTCGAAAAAAACAGCCAGTAGCAAAAACAAGAGAGAGGAAGCTTAGAATTAGTGATGAGACAGCGGAGTTGCTGAGTCGTTATATTTCAATGTATCGCGCAAAAACCCCAAATGCTAAAAAACACGCTTATCTATTTGTCGTTAATCGTAAAGGGGCTACGCAGGGCAACCCTATTTCCAGATCAACCTTTGATAACACAATTGTACCAGCAATGAAAAAAGTTGATGAAAAGTTTGTAGATATCCACCCTCACTATTTTAGGCATGATTGGAATGAAGGGTTTTCCGAAAAAGTTGATAATAATAACAAATTAGCAGCATCAGGGGCTGATGGATATACGCATATAGATAGCGGTAAAGAAGCTAAGATGCGCAAACATCAGATGGGTCACTCAAGTGAGAAGTCGGGAAATACCTATAACAAGCGCCATGTATCTAAAAAAGCCAATGAAATATCATTAATGGATCAAGAAGAACTTAACAGAAAAGCATCCCAAGTAAGAAATGAATCAGGCAGTCAAGGAGGTAGTAATGGATAATATCGCCCTAATAGGTAAAGAAAAAACATCGTTAGCTACTTTAGATGTTCCCTTTAAAGTCTCAAGAGATGGTTACAGCTTCGATATTAATTCAAATAAGTGGATTTTAAACAAAGATATAACAATCAGTTTTCAGCGTGATGTTTTGGAAGTAGATGAAGAAACACTAATTGGGTTCAGGAAGTCTTTAGCACGCTATGCTGAAGAAGTTTCATCGAGTCATACTTCAAATATGTATCTTAGGTTCCAACGAATGGTACGTGATACTGGGTGTAAATCTATTGATGAGCATGTGATTAGAAACTGGCGAGCAATGCTTGATGACGAACATGAATGGTATTTGGGCGCACTCCGTGGCTTCTTAATCAGTTGGTATGATTATGGTTATAAAGGGATTAATGGCCAAGTTGTAAAAGTGTTGGAAGGGATGAGGCTTGGAGGAAATATAAAAGGAGTCGCCATTGCCAACCGTTGTCCTCGAACTGGTGCATTAACTCAAAATGAACAAATAGCTGTCGCAAATGAGCTGATACGATTGTTTGCAGAGGATAAAATATCACTGCCTTGTTACAGTTACCTGGTTACTTTGCAAGCTACAGCTAGGAGGGCTGTTCAATTACGCCAATTGAAAGCAATAGATCTTATAAAAGAAAGGTGCTCGAAAACAAAGGCTGTTAATTTTTACCTTAATATACCACGGGCAAAGCAAAGGGGAGTTGGTTTTAGGGAACTGTTCAAGAAACTAGCTATTACCGAAGACTTGTATCTAACTCTTATTAACCTAGTTGAGAGCCAACAAAGTAAGCTTTTTAAGACTTATATAGTTGAATTAACAGAGAAACAAAAACAACTAACGCCATTATTTGTTGATTGGGAAGCTGTAGAGCAATTGATTACTAAGGATACGGGTTTTAAAGGGTTAGATGATTTGTTGAAAACTGACTTTCTGCATTTATCCTCAGTTCAACTAAGGGATAGTTTCATCAGACAAGTCAATATATTGAATCAAGCTATAAGTGAACGTACTGGCGACATAATCATGCTTTCAGCTAGACGTTTTCGTCGAACTCGTGGCACAAACCTTGGTCGTAAGGGAGTGAGTGCATTCATTATTGCTGAAGCTCTAGATCAGTCAGATACCCAGAACGTTATAGTTTATACTGAAAATACGGCGGACACAGTAACTTACATTGACAAAGCCATTGGTAAAGAACTTGCTCCTTTTGCAAAGGCTTTTAAAGGTGAAATCATTGTGGATGTTTCAGATGGAGAGCGTGGTGACGATCCATCAGCACGAGTTCCTAATAAAGAAAATGAAGTTGTTGGTGCTTGCGGCACGAATGATTTTTGCATAAAAGGTTATGAAGCCTGTTACCTTTGTGAAAAGTTTAGACCCCTCCTTGATGCCCCTCATGAAAAGTTCTTGAATAGCCTCTACGTAGAGAAAGATGCACGATTAAAGGCAACTAAGAGTGAACTGTATGCCTCAACCAAGGACACACTGATACTTGCTGTGGAATGGGTGGTGCAGGCTTGTGCTGATATGAAGCAAGAGCCAGAGGAACAATAGTTATGACAAGTAATGTAATTAGGTTTAAAGCAAAAGCTGAACTAACAGGCGAGCAAAACCTCAACGATTTTATTGATAGCTGTAGTACTCATTTAACAGCATTTGGCTCTGATAGTTGGCAAGAAAATAAATGGGATACGCTTAAAGGTAAACAAAAAGTAGTAGCTCGATTTTCGACTAATCTGAAACCTTCTAACTCCTATCACTATGAGCCTCTTTCAGCTCCGTACCTAGAGTTTGCTAAGGCGTATATTAAGAACTCATTCACAGACAGACCAGTATCCAACTTACAGCGTCATATGGAAGCTATTCGGGTACTTGAGGAAGCATTGATCTTAGCAACAGGTAAAGCTGATATTTTATTACTTGATGGCACTGTACTGGAAAGGTTTGATGAAGTATTTCATCGTCAGCTTTCTGATTCAACGGCAAGAAACAAAGCTGGCTACCAAATGGAGTTGATATTAAAGTTTTGTCGTGATGACTTTATAACACCTAGCTTGCCAGAATGGTCTAATCCCTATGAGAAAAACAAAGATTTAACTATTGCGCTTGATGAAAAAGGTAAGGAGCATCGATCAGATAAATTGCCAACAACTGAAGAAATGATGCTTGTTGCTGAAGTATTTAGTAAGGCTCCTGAATTAGGAATTGAAGCTGAATACTTTACTGCAATTTATGCTCTGTTAATGACTGCACCTTCACGAGGCTCAGAGCAAACTGTTTTGTCTGTAGATTGCTTGGTTTGGGAAGAAGACAGAGCAGGAGATCTAAAGCTTGGTATACGTTGGGTGCCAGCTAAAAAAGGAAAAGCAGGTATAAAATGGGTGCCAACAGTGATGGAAGTTATCGTCTTAGAGGCTGTTGAACGTCTAAAGCGTATTGGTGAGCCTGCTCGTAAAGCAGCTAAATTTGCAGAGGAACACCCTGAACAATTTATGATACATGCTGAATGTATTACCCCTGCTGGTCATTCCGTTAATAACCCACTTTCAGTTGAAGAGTTTAATGCTGCACTATCATTAGACGTACCTAATTTTACATCACCAACAACTAAGTGGTTGAAGCAGTTGCTTGCCTATAATGATGACGCTATTACTTATAACGTGTTGGGTAAACATGAATACAGCAAATTCACTAAAAAATTCCCGAAGTGGCCTTATGCTGATAAAAACGGGCATGTTAAGGTTTCTGAAGTATTATTATTACATCGTGAAAATGAATTCCATGCTGATTTTAACCCACGAGGGTTTTCATTTTGCATCCCCACAGTTAATCACATAAATGATCGCTTTGTTCAGAAAGAAGCTAAAGGTGATCGCACACTTTGGGTTAAGCATGGATTTAGCTTAAAAAGTGGGCTGCCTGTTGAATTGACAACACACTGTGCCCGTCATTGGTTAAGTACAATGGCTGAAAGTGGAGGAATGGATGAGCTTACTTTGGCTAACTGGGCTGGGCGAGCAAAAGTAGGAGATAACAAAAAATATGACCATCGAACGGAAGATGAAAAATCTGGGGAAGTGGCAAATTTAATGATCCCTGAAAATGCAGGTGTACTAGAAAAAATTAAGTATAGAATTCCAGTGACTTATCAAGACATAGGTAAAGACCTGGAAGGCTCTGCCATAGTGACTGAATTAGGAGTATGTGAGCATGATTATGCTATGTCACCTTGTCAACGTAGTGGTGATTGTGAAACGTGTAAGGAGCTAGTCTGTATCAAAGGATTTAGTGATTCATTAGAATTACTCAAAAAGCGAGAGCAAGAAGTTACATCTCAATTTGATAAGGCGATGGAAGATCATGAAATGGGTACATTTGGAGCGGATCGTTGGGTGAGCAATCATCATTGGCGGTTAACTCATTTACGCACAAAAATTAGTATTCTTGAAAATGAAAATACACCTGACGGTACTGTGGTAAGAATCCCTGATGAATATGACCCATCTCCTGTGAAAGAAATGTTGAGAAATAAAGGCTTAGATACAGAAGTTGAGTCACCCGATGAACTCGGATTTGCAGATGATATGTTTAAATTAATGGAGCTTTAGTCATGCCTAAAATAGTAATTACAGCCGAAAATATTCCTGAAGTTTTGCATTTAATCGAAACATGGAAAGGTAAACTAACTTGGCCTCTTCTTTGTGAAGATACCATGATAATGCTTCAACTTGATAATGTTACTCGACAAGCATTGTCTGGATATAAGGCAATTCAGGAGGCATATACTGCTCGTAAGCAATACTTGCGCGAGAATAAAAATGCTGAAGTTAAGCCATTAAATAGCAATATAGAGTATTGGGAAAATCAAGTTGATAGCCTAGAAG
>JASDWX010000101.1:0-12390 GCA_041890515.1 Alteromonadaceae bacterium | reverse complement strand
ACCGGCCAAGTTAATTGACGCCGACCGGACAAGTTAGTTGACGTCTAATAAATATTTCTTCTCTATGCGCAATAAACAAAAACTTTGCTTCTGGATTTTTATTATAGAAACGAGAAAAATCAAAAGCAGAAATTATAGTTTTACCAGTGCCCGTTGCTGCAACTACCAAATTCCTATAACGATCATGAAGTTCACGCTCTACTTGTAGCCTTTCTAATATGGTTTGCTGATGAGAATGAGGTTTGATATCAAAATAAAAACTAGGTGCTGAACTATTAAAATTACCTTTTGCTTCTTGTAGCGCGTTAGTTAGTTTCTCACGACTTTCAACTTCACCATCAAAATATTCAAAATCAGGTGATTCCCAATAGGTTTCGAACGTACTAAGCGATTTTTCAATAATATGTGGAATTTCTTGAGAGGTAATTTTAAGGTTCCACTCTAAGCCACTAGTTAAAGCTGAATGCGATAAATTAGATGAACCAATATAACCAGTATGAAAGCCAGTATTTCGCATGAATAGATACGACTTTGCGTGAAGTCTTTCACGGTTAGTATTGTAACTAAGCTTAACTTCGGTGTTGGGTAATGATGCTAAAAACTCTACTGCTTTTGCATCAGTAGCGCCCATGTATGACGTAGTAATTATTTTTAATTGCTTGCCACTTCGAGTGAAAGACTCTAGCTCTTTTTTAAATATTCGAATACCAGTCCACTTTATAAACGATACTAGCCAAAAGATTTTATCAGAAGACTGGATTTCTCTTTTTATCTCGGTTTCTAGCGAAACACCAACGTTACTACCACAGAACAACTCACTCTGCGTTAGCCCTGTTATAGGCATTATAGATTCTACGTATTTGGGCAAATCAGCAGCAATGGGATTGGCTTTATCAAACAACGCAGTAAGAATTTTTCCTTGGCTATCAAGCAGGTTTTCAGTGATTAGCTCTGCATCTCGAATATGCTTGCTAAGCCATTGAACAATGGTGTTAGCGAGACTTATTTGCTCACTAATGCGATTATCGCCACCTGGGACAGAATCCATAGCAATTTCAATAATACGAGTTAAAAAACGAGACAGCCATGTTGCCGCTTCAGCAGCTTCCAATGCTCGTTCGCCAACATGAAAGGATTCACGATCTAAGTTTTGTTCAACTAACTGGGTTATTAGCTGTTCGTATATACCCGTTTGATTCATGAAAATCCTTTTTATACCTTACTTTTATAATTTAAAGTGAAATTTACTAGCCATCTTAAACTAGCTTAGTTACGTTAACTTTTAATATATATTAATCGAAAAACAATAATGAAACATCAAGATATATGGGATGATTTTTGTGAACAAAATAATGTTGCAAAACATGCTGTTCCTTTATTTGAAGCAAGCCCTTCACTAGAGGTCGCTACACATCAGGTTGGTAAAACAAATAAACGACATGTTCTATCAAGAAGTGCAGAGATGGAGTTATTAATAATCAGTCAAACAGAGTTGCTGATTTTGGATAAACAAAATACAAACTCCGTATACGATGGTTTAATTTATTTAATGTTTTATATAGAAGAAGGTGATGTAAAACCCCTCTATATAGGAAAAACTGAATCACAAGGAAGAAAGAATAATATATCTGCAAATATTAAAAACATTAAAACAAACAAAAGTAACTTTGCTCGATGGGGGGATAATTATCAATATCATATTGGCGATTTAAGTGCTGTTGTTATACCAGGGCATCCATTAAAGGAGTCTAAATTGAAATATCTAGATTGGGCTGATACCTTATTTCACGAATATCCCAGCTACCAACCTAAGCTTAATAAACCTGTATATTTTTGGTGCCAAGCATGGAAAAGAAATAATATTGGTATTTGGCGTGATTTTGGTGAAACACGTCTAACATTTCTAGAATATTTATTAATTGGTGTAGCAAGCTCTACCTTTCCTGAACTTCTTTTAAATAGAGAAGGCCAAAGTCGATGTTAATATTATTGAGTTACTTGAATTAAAAAATAAGAGTTGATAAAAAATTTTAATAAAAAAAATAATACACTAGAATATAGAGTAGCAAAGTAAATAAGATTTGGTGAGTTGTTACCAAACAGGTAACCATTTCGTTTTTAAAAAGTAACGGTTAATGACGGTAGAAGAGGGCTATAGAGTAGTAATGACGCCATCACAGCCTGATAGCTCAGGCTTATGACGGTTCAAGACGTTTTTTAACTGCTTGAAAAGGCAGGTGAATATCTACTCTATATTTGCGATCTGCTCACGCATTTGTTCGATAAGTACTTTAAGTTCTACTGCTGCGTTAGTGATATCAGCATTAATTGATTTAGACCCTAAGGTGTTAGCCTCTCGATTAAATTCTTGCATCATAAAGTCTAAACGTCGACCCTGAGCGCCACCTTTTTTGAGGATACTTTTTGTTTCTTTTACATGGCTAAATAAGCGATCAATCTCTTCATCAACATCCATTTTTTGTGCAAGTAAAACTAATTCTTGCTCAACGCGTCCTGAATCAAGTTCAATTTTTGCGTCGGTGAATTTATCGATAATACGCTTACGTTGCCATGCAATGACTTCGGGCATAAAGACTTTTACTTTCTCAGACTGCTCAATAATCCCCTCTAGACGTTGTTCGATTAAGACTTTTAAGTTATCCCCTTCGCTTGCACGCGCATCTATAAAGTCTGTTAACGCTTGCTCAAATCCAACTAAAATTTCTTTTTGGATGGCTGTCATGTCAGCTTCTTCAGCCTCCATGACACCTGGCCAACGCATTATTTCTAATGGATTTAATTGGCTATTAAGTGTTTGTTCGTTTATCCAACTTGCGTGCTCAAGAAGCTGTTCAGCTAAGCCTTTATTCAGTGACAGGTTGTTTTTTTCTGATACATTAGCATTAAAACGTAGGCTACATTCTACTTTTCCACGGTTTAATTGTTTGCGAAAACGCTCACGTAATGTGGGCTCGATACTACGAAATTGTTCGGGTAAACGAAAATAAGTTTCTAAGAACCGTTGATTTACAGAGCGAATCTCCCAAACTGCATTCCCCCAATCACCTTTTACTTCAAAGCGTGAAAAAGCCGTCATACTATGGATCATATTTTTGTCCGTTTACTGAGTATTATACATTAAGATGATTATGCCAAACGCGTAATCAGGTAGCTACATTATTTTTAATGATGAGAAGAAATGAGGCTGATCTATATTATGTAAACGTGTTGTTTTTACTGCACTTTGGGTTGAGTTATATTGTGCAAATATGATTAATATAATTGCCATTTTGCTTTAAGTTTGGCAAGTTTACCGTTATCCACTAATTGTTGAAACGCGATTTGATATTGTTTTACCCGTACAGCGGGCGTTCCCATACTAAAGGCGATACTCAGTTTGTTATTTAAAGCAGCGACTTCATTTAATCTTTGCAGTTCAGTAAAGTCATACCCGAGACTTTTAGCTCTTGTTTCTATGGTAATTTGTGTTGCGAGTATGAGGTCAACTCTGTCGACAAATAACATATTCATATTCTGTCGTTCGTTTGCGAGTTGATAGATATTGGAAAACTCCTGAGCTAGTAGGTATTGTGCGGAATTAGAATTTCTTGAAACGGCAATTTTATAGTTCTTTAATGCTAAGACTTCGTAATCTGTTTTTGTGTAATGTTTTTTTAATCCCCAAAAATACAGACGTTCTTCTTTAAGTGCGCCAATCCAGTGGAATTTTTTTTCTCTAATTTTTGTATGTGCAATAGAGTAAATTAAAGTATTAGGTTGATGAAGTGCAATTTCGTACGCTCTAGCCCAGGGCATTACTTCAATTACAGCCAAATCTTTAGTTATTTCAAATAATGCTTTGATCACATCAGTAGAGAAACCACCTAGAGTGCCATCCGAGTTTTTAATTTGACAAGGTTCTAGAAACTCAGTAACAACCTTTATCTCTTTAGATTGGCAACCAAATGAGACCAACAAAAGAAAAGTACTTGCTGTCAGAGTTGCTAAATAGTTTTTATATATCTGTATCATATTTAAAGTGATAGCATCAGTAACTTATAATTTACAATACTCCTTTTTTTAGGCTTTTTAAAGCAGTAGATATTTAAATTTCTTTGAAGCCTTTATTGTAAATCAAGTTGTAACAGAATAGTGGAAAGAGATTAATACTCCCCCAGATTTATTTCTTATTTAATAACTTACATATAATGATCAAATAGGCTGTGTACTCTTTATAAATAAAACCCAATACACTTACTTCATACTTAAGTCATAGCGCTCACTTCCTGTGAATTTGAGGTTTTATTATTAATGTAGGTATGAAAAAAGCAGCCTAGGCTGCTTTTTTGAAAGGATAAATGTTATGTACTTTAACTAAGGACGTAGTCTAAAATTCCTATTGCCGCTTTTCTACCTTGGTCAACTGCAGTAACAACGAGGTCTGATCCTAGCACCATGTCGCCACCGGCAAAAACATTTTTGGTCGTTGTTTGTAAAGAAAACTCGCTATTATCAACGGCTAAAACGCGTCCGCGTGAATCTAGTTTAACGCCTGCGTCTGTCATCCATTGTGGTGGACTTGGCAAAAAACCAAAAGCAATAACAACGGCGTCTGCTTCCATAATAAATTCACTGCCAATAATGGGTTCAGGACTTCTTCTTCCTTTTGCATCAGCGACACCTAGTTCAGTTCTTACAAATTTAACACCACAAGCGTTACCATTTTCATCAACGGCAATATCAAGAGGCTGTATGTTAAATTGAAAATTCACACCTTCTTCTTTAGCATTTTGCACTTCACGAGGAGAGCCAGGCATGTTGGCTTCATCTCGGCGATATGCACAAGTAACTTCAGTAGCTGATTGACGAATAGAGCTACGCACACAATCCATGGCTGTATCACCACCGCCCAAAACAATCACTTTTTTGTTTTTAAAACTAACATATGGCTTGGCATTTTCAGTGATTTTCATTAAATTCTGGGTATTGCCAATTAAGAAATCTAGTGCGTTGTAAACACCTGATGCACCTTCCTGTTCGAAGCCACCTTTCATATCAGTGTAGGTACCTAATGCTAAAAATACTGCATCATATTCTTCGCTTAATGATTCAAAGGTAACGTCAACACCCACGTTAACATTCAAACGAAACTCAATACCCATACCTTCAAAGATTTCTCGACGGGTTTGAATAACATCTTTTTCTAATTTGAAGGATGGAATACCAAACGTCAGGAGGCCACCAATTTGTGCATGTTTGTCATAAACAACAGCATCAATACCATTGCGCGTTAATACGTCTGCACAAGACAAACCGGCTGGTCCAGCACCTATTATGGCAACACGTTTGTTCACTTTTACCACGTTTGATAAATCAGGTTTCCATCCTTGCGCAAAGGCAGTATCTGTAATGTACTTTTCGATATTACCTATAGTGACAGCGCCAAAATCTTCATTAAGTGTACATGCTGATTCACATAGTCTGTCTTGTGGACAAACACGTCCACACATTTCAGGCAGGCTATTCGTTTCATGACACAAATCAGCTGCCTCAAAGATTTTTCCTTCCGTCACTAATTCCAACCATTGAGGAATATAGTTGTGCACAGGGCATTGCCATTCACAATAAGGATTACCACAATCTAAACATCGGTCTGCTTGGCCTGCACTTTGATCTGTGCTTAATGGCTGATAGATCTCAACAAAATCTATTTTACGTTGTTCAATCGCTTTTTTAGGTGGATCTATACGCTTTACATCGATAAATTGATAAACATTTTTACTCATACTGTTTTTCCTTAATTCGCATTCACGATTACTGTGCTTGAACGCGAAGTTCAGCAGAAGAACGACTTCGATGACCTAGTAAGGTCTTAACATCGGTTGCCGTTGGTTTCACTAATTTAAATTTCGGTGCGTATGCATCAAAATTACCTAAAATTTCTTGTGCTCGCGTACTGCCTGTCTCATCAAAATGTTGATTGATAATGCCACGTAAATGTTCTTGGTGAATAGTAAGGTCGCTTATCGGTAATAACTCGATGGATTCGCTATTTAAGCGGATATCTAAGTCATCAGCTTCATCCAATACATAAGCAAAACCGCCTGTCATGCCTGCACCAAAGTTAACACCTACTTGACCCAAAACGGTAACTATACCACCGGTCATGTATTCACAAGCGTGATCACCGGTACCTTCAATAACAGCTTGAGCACCTGAGTTACGTACAGCAAAGCGTTCACCTGCACGGCCACAGCCGAAGAGTTTGCCACCGGTTGCGCCGTACAAACAAGTATTGCCCATTATCATGGTTTCATGACTTAAATACTCGACACCTTTTGGTGGTTTAATGGTTAACTTTCCACCGGCCATGCCTTTACCAACATAATCATTAGCATCACCAGTGAGTGTCATTTCTAAGCCACCCGCATTCCACACACCAAAACTTTGTCCAGCGGTACCATTAAGGTAAATTTTAATGGGCGATGACGCCATACCTTGATCGCCATGGTGGCGTGCAATTTCACCTGATAATGATGCCCCAACTGAACGATCCGTATTTTGTATGCTAAAGCGAAACTCACCGCCTTTGCTATGTGCAACAGCATCAGTACATGCTTCTAATATTTCTTTATTCAATAAGCCTTTATCAAAAGGGTTATTTTCTTCTTGTTGATAAAGAGCCGTATCTTCTCCTGCAACAACAGGCGCAATGATAGGTGATAAATCAAGCTTTTGTTGCTTAGCTGTTATGCCAGTCAGTTGCACTAATAAGTCAGTTCGGCCAATAATCGCTGTTAAGCTATCAACACCTAAGCTTGCTAATATTTCACGAACATCATGAGCAATAAACTTAAAGTAGCTCATTACCTGCTCAGGTAAACCTTTAAAGAATTTTTCACGTAAAACATCGTCTTGTGTTGCGACACCTGTAGCACAATTATTTAGATGACAAATACGTAGAAATTTACAACCAAGTGTTACCATAGGTGCGGTACCAAAACCAAAGCTCTCAGCACCTAAAATTGCGGCTTTCACAATATCCATACCAGTTTTTAAACCGCCATCAACTTGCAAGCGTACTTTATGACGTAAGCCGTTTGTCACGAGTGATTGATGTGCTTCAGCTAAACCCAATTCCCAAGGACAGCCAGCATATTTAACGGATGTTAATGGACTTGCTGCCGTACCGCCATCGTAACCAGAAATGGTAATGAAATCTGCGTATGCTTTCGCAACACCGGAAGCGATTGTACCAACACCTGGGCCTGAAACGAGTTTCACTGAAATTACGGCTTTATGGTTCACTTGCTTTAAATCAAAAATAAGCTGGGCTAAATCTTCAATTGAATAAATATCGTGATGTGGTGGCGGTGAAATGAGTGTAACGCCAGGGACCGAAAATCGTAATTTAGCGATTAACGGTGAAACCTTATCACCCGGTAATTGACCACCTTCACCAGGTTTTGCCCCTTGAGCGACTTTAATTTGAAGTACGTCAGCATTCACTAGGTAATGTGGTGTAACACCAAATCGACCCGAAGCAATTTGTTTGATTCGAGAGTTTTTAACGGTGCCAAAACGACGTTCGTCTTCACCACCTTCACCAGAATTTGAATAACCACCTAAACGGTTCATGGCAATGGCTAATGCTTCATGTGCTTCTGGGCTTAGTGCACCAATGGACATTGCGGCACTGTCGAACCGTTTAAACATTTCAGTTTCAGATTCTACTTTGCTGATATCAATTGATTGAGTGTTTTCTTTAAAACCGAGTAAATCACGTAAAGTCGCAGCAGGACGGTTATTTACTTCATCAGCAAACTGACGGTAGTCAGCATAATCGCCTGACTTGACAGCTTTTTGTAAGTAGGTCACTACGTCTGGATTGAAGGCGTGATATTCACCACCATGAACATATTTAAGTAATCCGCCGTGATTCACTTTCTGATGCGCAAGAAAGGCTTTGCGGGAAAGATTGATATTGTCTTGTTCTATGTCTGAAAAGTCAGCCCCTTGGATACGGCTGGGTAAATCAGGGAAACATAACTGCATGATGTTTTGATGCAGACCTATGACTTCAAACAAGCCAGCACAGCGGTAACTGGCAATTGTTGATATGCCCATTTTAGATAATATTTTCAACAGACCTTTATTGATACCATCACGATAATTCATCACTGCTTGACGTGCTGTTAAATCAATTTGACCTTGGTCAACTAATTGTTCAATCGTCTCAAAAGCGAGGTAAGGGTATACAGCGGTTGCGCCTAAACCAAGTAACACGGCAAAATGATGTGAGTCGCGTGCTGCAGCTGTTTCTACAATAATGTTAGAGTCACAACGTAATTGCTTTTCAACTAAGCGTTGTTGTACTGCACCGACTGCCATTGCCGCGGGTATTGGCAACATACCTTTATGAATTTGTCGATCTGAAAGGACTAAAATAACGGTATTTTTGTCACGAACCAATGTTTCCGCTTCATCACACAAACGGATAATTGCTGCTTCTAAGCCTTCATCTGTGTCGTAATTTAATGTTAGCGTGTCACTGCGGTAGTGCTCAGGGTCAAGTTCACGAAGCTGTTTTAATCCGGTATACATCAATATAGGTGTTGCAAATAAAATACGATCAGCATGACCTGTTGTTTCGTTGAAAACGTTATGTTCGCGACCAATACAGGTACCTAAAGACATAACGTATCGTTCACGTAATGGGTCAATAGGTGGGTTTGTTACTTGTGCGAATTGCTGGCGGAAATAATCAAAAATTGTACGTGGCTGGCTTGAAAGTACTGCCATAGGAGTGTCGTCACCCATAGAGCCGGTAGCTTCCATACCATTTTCAGCTAATGTTTTAACGATTTGTTGAATTTCTTCATAACTGTAATTAAACATTTTGTGATATTGCGAGATCGTTAAATCGTCAAATGCACGTTTACCAATAAGTTCAGCATCTAGTTTGTGAAAGGGCACTAAACGGCGAATATTTTTATCTAACCATTCACGGTAAGGATGACGAACTTTTAGTTCTTCATCGATATCGGTAGAGGTAAATATTTTTCCTGTATAAGTGTCAATGGCAAGCATTTCACCGGGTCCAACGCGGCCTTTTTCAACCACCTCATCTTCACCATAATCCCAAATACCAACTTCTGATGCTAGAGTGATGAAACCATCGCGGGTAATAACGTAACGTGCTGGACGCAAACCGTTTCTATCTAAGTTACAGGCTACATGGCGGCCATTGGTTACTACGACACCTGCAGGGCCGTCCCATGGTTCCATATGCATAGAGTTAAATTCGTAAAAAGCTTTTAAATCTTCATCCATTAACGGACTGTTTTGCCAAGCAGGAGGCATTAACAAACGCATACCGCGGTATAAATCCATACCGCCAGCAAGAAATAATTCCAACATATTATCTAAAGATGATGAGTCAGACCCACTTTCATTTACAAAGGGTGCCGCATCTTGAAGATCAGGTAATAACGGAGACTTGAATATGTGTGTTCGTGCTCGGCTCCACTGTCGATTACCTTTGATCGTGTTAATTTCACCATTATGGGCTAAGTAACGGAAAGGTTGTGCTAAATGCCATTGCGGAGAAGTATTAGTTGAGAAACGTTGATGAAAAACACAAATGGCTGTTTGCATACGAATATCAGCGAGATCTAAATAAAAATTAGGTAAATCTACAGGCATCATTAAGCCTTTGTAGATAGTGACCAAACACGACAAGCTAGCGACATAAAAAACACTATCTTGAATACGCTTTTCTGCACGACGACGTGCCATATATAAGCGTCGTTCTAAATCACGATTTCTCCAGCCTGGAGGAGCATCTACAAAAACTTGCTCTATTTTTGGCATGTTATTCGTTGCAGTTTCACCTAACATCGAAGTATCAGTAGGCACTACACGCCAACCAATGAGCGTAAGGGTTTCGTTAGCGAGCTCTTCTTCCAGAATTTTTTTACTTGCAGAGGCTTGTATCGGATCAGGATTGAGGAAAATCATGCCTACCGCGTACTTTTTACCCAGCTTCCAGTTATTCTCTTGAGCAATAGCTCGAAAAAAGGTATCTGGCTTTTGCATTAATAAACCACAACCATCGCCCGTTTTACCATCGGCGGCAATACCACCACGATGTTGCATGCGGTCAAGTGCATGAATTGCAGTTTTAACAAGCTTGTGACTTGCCTTACCTTGCTGGTGAGCAATTAAACCAAACCCGCAGTTATCTTTTTGAACGCTGTGATCGTAAAGCATAATGTTATTTTTTCCTCAATAAAGAACCACTTGAGAACATAGAATATGATGAAAGAATAAAGTTATACAAAAGGTGCATAAATACTCTGTTTTCACACAAGTGGAACCTTCAACAATAAACACTTATCGAGAAAAGGTCAATCAAAAATAGAGTATTTGCTCGTAGTTTTTTTACATTTGTGTAGATCATTGTTTTAAATGGTTATTTGATTGATGTGTTGTTTTTTTGAATTTATTTTAGGTTTTTTACGCGTTATCTTTAACTGTTTACAGGGAGTTTAGAATGGTTTTTGTGTACTTTGTTGTAATTTAGTTACATTTATATTTATATTTATGAAAATGACAGGATGAATTAACTTTACATGTTATTCATTTTTTATTCATTGATGTATATACAAGATGGTAGGGAGATTAGGGGCCTGGCCATAAAAAAAGCCAGTATTTATTACTGGCTTTTAAAATTTATTATTTGAATGTTTACAAAAGTGTAAGGTTACGGTTGGTACCCATCTGAAATACCTTTCGTAGTAATACTAACTGCATCGTGAGCGTGTAAAGATTCGAGGTGATTAATGCGAAGCCAAAAGTCGTCATATTCATTGGCTTGATTCATCGCATGTTGCAAGCGACGTGCTGCATCTTCACAAAACATTAAATTTTGACCATTGAGGCGTGCAAATTCTTGTTCATCTTCACGTTTAACCGCTGCTTGAACAGGTGTTTTTAAACAACCTTCAATAATATCTACTAAAGCGGTAATAGGAAACTCGCTGGTAGTTGCATTTAATTTAACTTTTAACTCAGCCACTGAGCGTTGACTATGCGGTGTGGCAACAATACCATCTGTCGTTCCAAGCCATTCATGGATTGAATCCAAGTTAGCTTGCTGTTCATTAAACTTTTCTTTAAAAGCTTTTTGAATAAGTTGTCGAGCAAGTGCTGCTGAACAAGGACAAGTAGATGAATATCTAACATCAACAGATAGCTCAATATCAAGCTTTCCTTTATTTAATCGGCCAGTCAAGGTTACTGGATAAGCTTTCCAACCTTGCTTACCACTGACTAATGATTTTCTTCTTAGGTGATAATCAAAACGAAACTGAACTTTCGCATTATCACTCAGGTCATGATGACTACTGATGAAGCCATCAAGTAAAGTGACTAAGCTTTGGAAGTCTAACGTGTTACTCGTAGAAAGTTCATCAAGCAACAAATATAGGCGAGACATGTGAATGCCTTTCGCCTGTGGTTCTTTTAAGTTTACAAACGCGTCAACAAAAGCAGAAACCATTCGCTCATTTTCACCTTGTGAAGCAACCATTATGGGCATTTCAATATTACTCATCCCAACCCAATCGAGGGTACCTTCGGTTTGAGCTGTAGTGTGATTGGCGATATCAGGCATTAATGTGGACATTTCTACTCCAGTATTTCTAACGCGTTACGTAAAGGGCTTTTTGAAACTTCAGTACATAACATACTTATTAAGGGCGCATATTCTAACGTATATTTACCTGTAGATATAGCGACAGTTATTTTTTAAGTCTTTTTAGCGGGCTAATTGATAAAAAGGTTGGCTTTTTGATTCTTTTTAGACGTTAATAATTGAAGTAAATGAAAGGCAGTTGTTTAATGACATCGGTATGTATCTTGTTACAATAAACAAGATTTCACCACAAAAAATAAAATAAAAGGTAGAACTTGTGAATAATATCGAACCGTTAGATGTTAATTTATTAGAAGGATATTTAGAGAGTCTAGGGCTGGATATTGTCGAGCAAATGTTGGCATTATATATTCAGCAATCAATTACCTATCTTGACGATATATCAGATTCGCTTGAGCAAAAATCACAGGCATTGTGGGAAGAAAGATGTCATAAAATGAAAGGTGCTACAGGTAGCGTGGGTTTGCTTGCTGCCCATGCAAAGTTAGTCGCAATAGAAAAGATATCAGGCCAATGGGCTGAAAAATCAACGTATATGTCAGAGTTGATTGAAGTAAATAGAAACGCTATTGAGGCCTTTAATACATGGTTAGCATCAAAGTAAATTAATAAAAGTATTGGCTATGTTCCCGCTAAGTGTTGTTGAGCTTTGAACAGGTTGTTTTTATTAG
>JASDWX010000100.1:0-12433 GCA_041890515.1 Alteromonadaceae bacterium | reverse complement strand
GTTTTGAGTAATCCTATTATAAGTTTCGTTAGTCAACTTACTGAGTCAGAAAAAGTTGCTTGGTTAGATATTTTATCAGCTAAGCTTCCCAATGAATGTATAAAGCTAGATAAAGACTTATCAGCGTATGAAAAGTCTCAATGTGAAATTGCTATTGTAGCTAATCCAGATCCTATTATTTTGTCACAATACACCAACTTGACTTGGGTACAAAGTTTATGGGCGGGGGTTGACGCTTTAGTTTCGCAATTGACAGAGAACAATCAGCACCCAAGCTTTAAGCTTATTCGATTAATTGACCCATTATTAGCACAAACGATGAGTGAAGCGGTCTTAACTTGGGTACTCTATTTACATCGAGATACACCAAAATATTTAAAACAACAAAAATCAGGTGAATGGAAACAACACCGCTATTTACTTCCACAAGCGCGTACCGTTGGAATTTTAGGTCTAGGTAAATTAGGCGAACTTAGTGCTTTGCGTTTGAATGATAATGGCTTTAACGTACTGGGTTGGAGTCAAAGTAAAAAGTTAATTAAGGGTGTGCACTGTTATTCAGGCAATGATGGTTTAGTTACTATGGTGGAACAATGCCATATCATCATTTGTTTATTACCCCTTACTTCTGACACTTATCAACTTATAGATAATAAGTTACTGAAAAAGCTACCTAAAGGCGCAAGTTTGATTAATTTTGCTCGCGGTGGCATTGTTGCTAATGAGGATCTTATTCAATACTTAGATAGTGATCACCTTGAACATGCGATTCTAGATGTTTTTGAACAGGAACCTTTAGACAAAAATGATCCTTATTGGTCACATGAAAAAATTACGGTACTGCCACATATTTCCGCTCCCACACATATTGAAAGTGCAGGGAATATTGTTGCCAAAAATATCCGTACATATCGATTGAATGGTGAATTACCCCTTTATATTGACTGGAAAAAAGGCTATTAGCATCTTTGTATATGCCGAAAATTATTACCATTAAGGCATGGTTCATCTGTTATCTTCCTCAATAGCAATAAAATAGTTATGCAAAGTAGTCTTTAATGTTTAGCCATCAGTTCATCGTTCGAAATAAGACACTCTTTAAAATGACTGAATCTTTACGAGAACCTTTGATGAAGTTAATTAATTCACATCTCTGAGCATACAAAGTTCATTCATATTACAGAGTGTACAATCACTTTTATCTATCGCTTCCATTATACTTGTCCCACTTGCTGGAAAGCCTTCTAATCCAAGAGTGAACGATCAGTTTTATTAAGCACATATAATCTGTTAAACAATATAAGTGGTTTATCTCCTTTTAGGTAACATTTAAATATGGTGCTACAAACAAAAAACCTCCAAGTTAAAGAGGTTTTTATTTTACGAAATAGTATCATTTCTGACAAACAGACTTTGAATGTATTTAACCGTTATCCATGCTCTGTCGCTAATATTTCGCGAATATTTATTTTTTTCTCGTATTGTATAAAACCAACTTCTTGTGACGTTCTCGCAAGCACAGCCATGCGATCTGCTAATTCATTGCCTTCAATATTAGCGTGACCCTTAACATGAGTAATTGATATCTGTTTTTTGATTTCTTGATAAAGGGTATAGCAAGTTTTTACTAATTCAGGGTTTTTAATCGCTTCACCGTTCGCTTTTTTCCAACCTTTATTTTTCCAGCCGGTCGCCCATTTTGTGATGCTATCGATAGAGTATTTTGAATCTGATAATACTTGGATCGTTTTATCAGGGTTGGCATTAATATAGGCTTTTGCCAATTTAAATGCTTGAAGCATGCCAATTAACTCAGCAGTATTGTTGGTACCATTAGCGTTAAATGCGCCATACCAAAGACTGTTAATCTCACCTTGATGATAAACAGCAACACCGGTACCTGATCTCCCCGGGTTGGGTGAACATGCACCATCACAATAAATATCAATATTTGATTTTGTTACTTCACGATCGCTTCTTACCGTGCTCCCTGCCGGTTTTACAGAGCTTGTTTTTTTGTTTGAAGATGAACTTGCTGTTTTAGCTGCTGCAGGGTATTCACTTCCTGTGCGTGGAGGTGTTTTTAAAGAGCGTTGTGTTAATGCTTTTGTATAGGTTGATTTAAAAGCGGAATCTGCTTCTACTTGTGACGGAAATCCCATGAATTGTGCATCTGCACGTCCTGATGTTACTGATTGAACCGTCGACCAATTGTCAAAAACACCGGTTTGTGCGCCTTTCCATACAACGTAATATTTTTTACTCATTATCTCTTTACTCAATGTCTATTTTTGTTTTTTCTTAGTCGATAACGACCAAATTAATAAAACGATACCCGCAATAAAAAAGGGAATACTTAGCATTTGCCCGGTATTTAATGCCCATATTGATTCATACGCTGCTTGTTTAACTTTTACGGATTCAATTAAAAATCGAGCGGTGAAGGTTAATATCAAAAATAAACCTAACAATGAACCCCGTGGTGTTTTATCTTTTAATTTTTTATAAATGGAGAAAACAATAAGAAAAATCAGTAAATAAGCAATAGCTAGCCGGTCGAGTAGCCATAAATAGTTTTCTTGATATTTTCTGGCGTAGACCCCTAGTGCGATGATGAGTCCTAAACCGCCGCCATGGCTAGCAAGTCCACCTTCCCAAATTGCAAGTATCTTTAATGGATTAGCAAAGTAATACTGCGGGTCGTAGAAAAAGCAATGCCCTAAGCGTGCACCAATAATAATGCCGAATACGGCATACATGAGTAAGTTATCAAGTGCTTCGAGGTTTTTGTTTTCTTTTTGATAAACCCACTTCATCACCTGCAAGCCTGACATTATAGCTGCGGCAAAAAGAGCGCCATACCAATGAATTGATAATGGACCTAAAGAAAGTAAAACTGGATCAATATCCCAAATAAAATGTTGCAATGAAAAAACCTTATTTATACGTATGCAATGAATGAGTTATTGATGAACAACAACTATAAAGCCGCTATTATGTCAGTCAATTAGCGATAAAACGAGAGCAAAGTTGTAATGAAAAATTATAGTTTAGGAAAGAGCGATCTTCAGTCATCACGATTAATCTATGGTTGTATGCGCATTGCAGGTGATCAATCAGTCAATGATATTGCTAAAGGTAAACTTGCTGTACATAGTGCAATTGATGCTGGATATAATCATTTTGACCATGCTGATATTTATGGTGGAGGGGCAAGCGAACAATTATTTGGAGAGTTGTTAAAGCAATCGCCTCATTTGAGAAAGCAGATGCTGCTCACGTCCAAAGCAAGTATTCGTCCAAAAAACGATGAGAATTCTTATGCGCCAACCCGTTATGATTTCAGTAAAGGGTATATTTTATCGAGTGTAGAAGGTTCTTTAAAACGTTTAAATGTAGAGCAACTCGATCTTTTTTTATTACATCGCCCAGATTATTTATTTGATACTCATGAAGTTGCTGAAACATTCAATCAACTTAAAGCAAGCGGTAAAGTGGCACACTTTGGTGTAAGTAACTTTAAACCATCGCAAGTGGCTATGTTACAGAGTGTGCTAGATTCACCTTTATTAGTTAATCAAGTGGAAATTAATATTCATAATATTGATGCACTCAATGACGGTACATTGGATCAATGTCAACAAAATAGCATATCGCCCATCGCTTGGTGTCCATTGGGAGGCGTTGCTTATGATGCTTGGGGAAATACATTCTCTGTGGAAGATGAACAACGTATTGCGGGTGAATTAACGTTGCAAGCGCAAAAATATAACTGTGAAGCTTGGCAAGTGATTCTCGCTTGGTTATTAAGGCATCCTGCGGATATATTTCCCATTATTGGCTCTACAACACCAGAACGAATTGTTGCAGCCAAAATGGCACTTAACCTTAATTATAGTCGCGAAGACTGGTACCGATTATTTGAAGCGAGAAATGGTCAACCTGTACCATAACTAATGTTAAGGATGTTATTTTTATCGTTTAACGATAAAACTTGGTTGTTATTTGTTTTTTTATGCTACATTAAGCTTATTGAATGAGTTCACATGATGAGTTTTATGTTTCAGCAACAGAGTATTCCAACTGTCAGTAAAATAGTGCGAGCATTAGTCGCGCTCTTTCTTCTTATGCAAATTGCTAGTTATACCTTATTAGTAATGTTCGGTAATAATGTTGACGGAACATTTACACTTTCTGAAAAATTCTATTTTTTCTCTTCCGCAGTAAATATTGATTTCTCGGGTAGTTGGGAGAATTTGGCACATGCCTTAACTGATGAAGGTTTTAACACTTTAGTTATTTTGGGCACCGCCGATTTATTGCCTAGTCTTCTTATTTATTTATCATTATTTAAGCTGTTTGGCTTATATCAGCAAGGTTTAGTTTTTACTACTGCTAATATTCAGTGTATTAAAAACATTGGTACAGTGCTCCTTAGCTGGATTGCATTAAAGCTTTTATATCCGGTAGTTGTAACTTTAGTTTTAAGGCTTTCAGGCGCCTCTGATTCATTAGCGATATACATGAGCTTAGGCTCAGATGAGTTAAGGCTTTTATTAATAGGTTTAGTCATATACGTAATAGCTTGGATTATGAACGAAGCAACTAGTTTGCATCAAGAACAGGAATTGGTGATCTAGTGGCTATGATTATTGAGTTGGACGTCATGCTGGCGAGGCGAAAAATGAAATTAAACGATCTTGCTCTGTCAGTAGGTATAACACCACAAAATTTGTCAGTGCTTAAAAGTGGACGTGCAAAAGCAATACGATTCTCAACGCTTGAAGCGATATGCAAAACGTTAGCATGTCAGCCAGGTGATATTTTACTTTATGAAGAAGACGAATAAATAAGGAATGATGATGAAAAACTATTTAAAGATTATTATTGCATGTACTGCCTTCGCAGGTAGTTTCACAGCTATGGCAACAGATGATGATACTTATAAATTTGTTGGTTTTGGTTTAACGCATTATGATAATTTAGTGAACTTAGATCTCAGTCATAGTAAAATTGATTTAGTGCCTGAAGTGTCATTGGGTTTAGGTAAAAAATATCAATTAAACGAAGATTGGCAATTATCGGTTGAAGTATCGCTTCATTATGCTAAAGCGCATTTTAGTGGCTTTTTAGAAAGTAATAGCGTAAACAACTTTTCCCAAGAACAACAGTCCTTCTCAGGAAATTATGAAGCGTCAGGTTTATGGGCAACATCACGCTTTAACTATGTAAGTTTAAGTGAAAAAGTATCTCCTTTCATCGAGCTAGCCGTTGGCGCTGTACAAACAAATCACGGCACTCTTTTTGGCGAAGAAAAAAAACAAGGCTTTGCTTATAAAGCGATAACAGGTGTAGAATTTGAAGTCGCTAACGACATGACCTTCTCTATTGGTTTTGGTCTTTCAGATAACGACGATAATCTTTGATTTTTTAATTGACAGATTATTTATCTAAGATTGAGCGGCCATATCGGCGGTTTTTTTTCTGTCGTTAATATAATAAAACCAGGTGACTGCAAACAGTATTGCGATAAATGGCATACTGGTCAGTACCACCATATGCCAGCCAGCTTTATATAAAACCCAACCGGCTAATAACGATGCGATTGCTTGTAAGCCAAAAATAATAAAGTCATTAATGGCCTGTACTTTGTGGCGCTCACTGGGTTTATAACTTTGTGGCAGCAAGGTTGTACCGGTTAAAAATAAAAAATTCCATCCAATACCTAATAGAATAAGTGCCCACCAATAATGTACGACTTGTTCGCCAGAAAGTGCAACTATGGTGACTATCGCATAAATAACAGTACCTATGAGCATTAAACTTTTCAGGCCAATTTTTTTAACTAACCATGCGGTAAAAAGAGACGGAATAAACATAGCAGCAATGTGGCTCTGAATGACCCACTTTGTATCATTCAAGCTATGGCCATGCATTTGATGCATGCTTAAAGGTGTCGCGGTCATTAAATAACTCATTAATGCGAAACCAATCGCAGCAGATAATATCGCAATAATAAAAATAGGTTGTTTAATAATTTCACTCAAGGGGCGAGTTTCCCCTATTTGTTGATGACTTTCAATTTGTGTGTTTTTAAAGCTCAACATGATAATCATGGCACAAACGATTAACCCGGCTAAAACTAAAAATGAACCGGCATAACCATGTGGCGAAGCTAACCAGTCTTTTGCTACAACAGCAATTTCAGGGCCTAAAAAAGCAGAGAATATTCCACTTAACATGAGAATGGATAATACAGTGGGAATATCTTTATCGTCTTTTATACTTTCTATCGCGGCAAAACGTAATTGTTGAATAAATGCCGTACTAATACCAAAGAGTAAACCTGAAAATACAAAAAGTTCAAAGTTGGAAATAAGGGCTGATACCATGGCTGTTAATGTAGCAAGCAAACCACAGCTATAGCCGGTGAAAATTGCAAAACGACGGCCTTTATTTTTTGCAAGCATGGCAGCAGGAATAGCGCCACAGGCAACACCTAAAATCATTACCGTAACGGGAAGTGTTGCTAGAGAGGAGTCACTTGCCATGCTCGTGGACAATATACCACCAATAAAAACAATGACTGGAGACGCAGCCATCACTAAAGGCTGAGCAACGAACAATAACCAAATGTTTTTTGGTAAGGTGAAATATCGAGATAAGAAAAATGCACTAACAAATAATAATGCTAAGGTAATAATAATATTGGATAACATGGCTGTTCATTTATGATAATTATTCTGCAAACATCATAACGTATTATCGTTATAGGTTGATGATAATTATTCTGCAGCTCTTAGTTATAACGTATTATTTTATTGGGGAGTGAATAATTTATCTTGGTTTTTATTGTCCAAATGATAAACTGCGTTCGTTGTAAATCACGCCCATTTTGTTGTTAAGGTTGTTATGAAATTTAGTCCACTTGTTCAAGAGTTAATTAATTCGCTTAAATGTTTACCGGGTGTTGGTGCTAAATCAGCTCAGCGAATGGCGTTTCATTTACTTGAACGTAATCGTATTGGTGGCGCTAAACTTGCCGGAACATTAAAGGTGGCAATGGAAAACATAGGTCATTGTTCACAATGTCGAAACTTTACGGAAGACGAGACCTGTGAAATATGTCAAAGCGCTAAACGCCTTATTAACCAACAGCTTTGTATTGTTGAAAGCCCAGGGGATGTTATTGCTATAGAGCAAACGGGTGAGTTTCAAGGCAGATATTTCATTTTGATGGGGCACTTATCGCCACTCGATGGCATTGGCCCAGACGACCTTGGTTTAGACATTCTAGAACAACAACTAGCGACTAACCAATTTAAAGAAATAATTTTAGCAACGAACCCGACGGTTGAGGGTGAAGCAACGGCTCACTTTATTGCTGAACTGGCTAAAAAACATGAAGTTGTTATTTCTCGCATTGCTCATGGTGTGCCTGTTGGTGGTGAATTGGAATATGTTGATGGTAATACGTTATCCCACGCGTTGTCAGGACGTAAAAACTATAGCTTTTAGCTTAGGTCTAAACCTAAATAAAATATTAAATAATGATCATAATAATGATGAGTATCATTACCAACGTTAATAGCAGAGATTAATCATTTGAGAAGTATTAGCATAATATTCAGCTTTATTTTTATTGTGGGTTGTACCTCTAATAATCAAGTTACCCGTATTGAGCAAACAAATTCCATCATAAAATATCAAGAAAACACAACAGCTCCCTTTCGTTTTTCTAATTTATACCCAAAAAACAAGAAATATCCCATTACCTGTAAAGATAATTGTTATGAACCTTCACCCTTGGTTGAATGTGAATCGCTGGCTGAAAATTGTCACTTTATAGGTGACCAAGTACGTCCAAAGGTAAATACGGGTTTTATTTTTCGTTGGCTCGGGCACGCAAGTTTTTATATCAAAAGTCCAGATGGAAATTCTCTATTGATAGACCCCGTAAGTAAGCAATTTGACTGGCCAGTCAATTGGGCTTTTAAGTTATCGACTGGCTTTGAACGTAATCTTCCCTCGTGGCCTTCTGCCAATGAGATTAAAGGTGTTGATGCTGTTCTGTATTCTCATATTCATTATGACCATTTCAACAAAGATGATATTGGGGAAATAGGGAATAATGCGCAATACTTTACCCCTTTAGGTTTTGCAGAACATTTTCCTAATGATGGTTATAGCATCAATGAAATGGCCTGGTATTCAAAAAAAGAGTTTGCAGGGCTAACCATTAACTTTGTGCCTGCACATCATTTTAGTAGCCGAATTTTGGTGCCTTATCTCTATGAAGATAATGATACAACGCTTTGGGGAGGTTGGGTTATTGAACACCAAGGTCAACGAATATTTTTTGCTGGTGATACAGGCTATTCTGAGCATTTTAAAAACATCCAACAACGATATGTTGATATGGATGTGTGTTTAATGCCTATTGCTTCTTACTTTCACAAAGATAACGGTTCATGGTATCGCTATGTTCATACCACGCCTGAGGATGCATTAACTGCGGCGCAAGAGCTAAATTGTAAAGTAATGATCCCTTGGGGGTACGGTAATGCAAGCTGGAAAATGGGCGATCATAGCTCTCACTCAGCTTTGTTACGATTATTACATATGCATAAAGAAATGAACGCTCAAGTCTTATTACATATATTAAATGAAGGTGAAGAAGTTACCTTATAAATGACTAAGTGGCCGTTGGTATTCAGTATCAATAAGCGCTACTTAAGCTCAGTTTCAACAATAATGATTTCGGTATTCCCTATGTTTATAACATTGTGAGTGGTGGAGGGAAGAAACAAGGTTTGTCCGTTAATCGCAGTTAAGGTTTTACTCGCCATGGTCGTATCTTTAGGAACTAAGGTTAATGTCCCACCTTTAACAAAATAAACAACGCGATTAGCAAATGTGTGAGTATGCATTCCAGACTCTGTACCCGCAGGATAAGTTAAGCGAACGACCTGTACTTGTTCATTTTCAAGCACTATTTCTCGCATGGGCTGCAAGATATTAACAGCTTCCATTTTCTCTAATACTGGCTGAGTAGCCATCGCTGTAAACGATAGTGATGCAATGCAAAAAATTGCGAAATATAGCGCTGAAATTATCTGTGTGTTTACTTTTTGTATTTTATCTATCATTTAACTTTCCCTTTAACTGTTTGTAAATGTGACTATACATTATAAATAGGTTTGATTTGATTTATGTTTTTTAAGGGGGGACGGTAAAATTCATTATTAAGTCAGATACCCTTCAGTGATTATACCTAAGACACAGTTAACAATTGTTAAGAACACTTGATGCACAAAAGACCAATTGCTTTGATGGTTTTGATTCATGGACAGAGTTTGCGAAGATACACATCAACCGAGCTCGTCAAAAGACCGTAAATTTTATAAAAATAAGTCATTAGTTTTCACCTTTATTTCACACAAAAACCAGTACAGTTGAATTTTAATATCCAAAAGGTAAAAACATGAATAAGTGTTGCTTATTACTGATCTCTTTTAGTACAGTTTTTAATGCTATTGCAGCTGAGAATTCTACCGCAGAGCTATTATCACTTAAGGAAAAAGTGAATGGCGCTATTATAAAATTTGAGCAGACAAAGCAAGATCTTTGGTCTTATGAAGTTTCTCGCTATGAAGACGAAGAAGGTGATATATCAAGTAGTATTGCGCAATATTCTCCACAAGCAAGTGAGCGATGGATCCTTAAAAAAATTAATGGCCAACAACCGACCAGCAAGCAAGTTAATCATTTTATGAAAAAAAAGAAGGAGCAAAGTAATAATAGGAAACAAGGAAAGAATATAGACCTCAAGTTGCGTAAGTTAATTAATCAAGAAAGCTTGTCTTTGATCTCTACTGATGAGAAAGAAATTGTGATGGGATTTAACGTTAAGTTAACAAAATTGGGAAAAAATTCGGTTGGTAAGCTTCAAGGAAAGTTAATCTATCAAAAAGATAAACAATTTATTGAAACAATATATATTTGGAACAATACAGAGTTCTCCCCAATGTTTACTGCCAATATTACCGAATTGTCGATAACGTTTACTTTTTCTAATATTAATGGGGCGGTACTCGTTAAGCAAAATGAAATGAAGATGAAAGGTAGCTTTGCTTACTTTACCGAAATTAATGAAACCTCTGTAGATAATTTCTCAGGCTATCTATATCAAGGTAAAAAAATAAAATAACCCCTTTTATATAGAAGTATTATCTTGGCTTTATTAAGATAAAGGTAATTTGGCCTTTATAAGCCAATTAATTAATAGTCAATAAAAAGTCTCTGTTATTGACTATTATGGAGTGTAGTCTTTTTAACGTCCGTAACAAAAAACAACGTTGATAATTAAGGTAAGTTATTAATAGCTATAAAATTTTGTAGAGAAATCTCAACAGAAAAATTAACGAGTAATTATTGTAAAGTGATAGAGATAGTTGTTCCTTGTTCACTTGAAAGTGCTAAAGACCAATGTTGATGTTCACATAAGCGCTTTACAATTGATAAACCAAAGCCATAACCCGTACTTTGGCTTCCTTTGATTGCAGGGTCTGTTATTTTATCTGAAATGTTTGGATCAATGCCTGGGCCGGTATCAGCAATAATAAGTGTATTATTTTGCATCTCAATGGTGACCTTACCCTCTTTCGTATATTGAAATGCATTGCCAATTACATTGTCTAATAATACGGTTAACATGCCTGGCTGTGCATAGACTTCACCATCACAATTGTCGTTTACTACCACTTGTATTGGTTTGTTATTGATAAGGTGATTTTGGTCAATAATAGACTGTTCAATTAACGGTAATATCTTAATGTTCTTTTTTTGTGCCTCGGTATGCTCTTCTCTTGCAAGCGTAAGCAGGGTGGTCACTGTTTGTTCCATTTGTGTACTAGCTTGGGATATACGATTAATAATTGGGTTATTTGCATCAGTGGGATGAAGCTTACGATGTACTTCTACGGCATTTTTAATTATAGCGACAGGTGTTCTAAGTTCATGGCTTACATCGCGAGTAAAGCCTTTTTCTCTAAGTAAGCTTTGGTTGATTCTCGTCATAGCGTTTTCTAACGTTTGCGCTAAAAGTCCTATTTCGTTATTTGGAAATTGCTCGGCAAATTTATCTGGAATATTTTTAGGTGCAACACCGTTAACTAAATCGGCGAGTTGCTTCAAGGGTTTAGCGGTTTTTCTACCGAGTGTCCATGCCATAATAAAGGCAAAAAATACGAGTGTTACGCCTGAAGTTATCATGATTTTTAATACATTTCCACTGATAGGACGTACGATTAACATTTCACTGACTTCGGCGACTAAGAAAGTGTTTTTTGCTTCAGGCAGCGCTAATAAGTGATAGTGCCGATCGTTATCACCAGAAAATTCTTTTCTTTTTGGCTCATCAATATAGCGTTGTTTTATATCATCAGGCAGTGTGCTTTTTGAGAAGTATAGTTGCATATAACTTACTCGAGGTTCTGGCCAGCTGTTGTTTTTGTCATAACTCTGCTGTAAATATTGAGCTTCGTGACTGACTTCACGTTCAATAAAGTCATCTTCAAGACTGTACATTAAAAGGAAGCAAAACATGCCGTATACAGTAGAAATAAAAAGTGTAAAAAGACAAAACTGACTGACTATTTTTCGACTTAAACTATGGAATTTAATCGGTTGCTGTTTTTGGCTTTTTGTTTGATCTTGGTTTGTTTGATCTTGGTTTGTTTTATTCATTACTTTCTACATCGCTTTTTACATTTAATACGAAGCCAATACCGTGCATGGTTTTTATCATCGGATAATCGAAAGGTTTATCGAGCATATTTCGTAATTGATATATGTGAGATCTAAGTGCATCAGATTCTGTTGGCTCATCTCCCCATAATTTTTGAGATAATTTTGAACGGCTAACCACTTGGGGATATGCTTCAGCCAAAATAATAAGAATGCGGTAGCCCATAGTATGCAGTTCAAGTTTTTTTCCTGCACGTGTTACTTGTTGGCTTTTCCTATCAATAATTAGCTGGTCAAACGTTAACGTATCTTTGGTTTGTAATAAATGGCGTCTTGATAATGCGAAACAGCGAACATCGAGTTCTGCTAAAGAAAAGGGCTTGGTTAAATAGTCATCGGCACCTTGTGTAAAACCAGAAATTTTATCATCGATACTGTCTCTAGCGGTTAACATGATAATTGGCACGTGATGGTTAGCTTGTTCACGTAATTGTTTACAAACCTCAAGCCCATCCATTACCGGTAAATTCAAATCGAGAATGACTAAATCATAATGGTTAGTTAACGCCAGTGTTAATCCTTGGTCACCTTGGGTAGCAAAGTCTAATACGTGACCTTTAGCTTCCATGTAGTCAGCAATATTTTGGGCTATACTCTGCTGATCTTCAACCACTAGTATATATAA
>JASDWX010000099.1:3883-12635 GCA_041890515.1 Alteromonadaceae bacterium | reverse complement strand
TGAGTTGACAACACTACCGCGTCAATCGCTACAGGTTTATTATTTTCATAAACAAAAGTGACTTGAGATTTTGCATCAGGACGCAACCAAGGTAAAACACCGGATTTGCGCATTTCTGCTTGTCGTTCTACTAAACGGTGAGAATAAAATAATGGTGCAGGCATTAATGTCTCAGTTTCATTGGTTGCATATCCAAACATTAACCCTTGATCACCAGCACCTTGGTCTTCTGGATTTGTACGGTCAACCCCTTGCGCAATTTCAGGAGACTGTTGACCTATTAAATTCATAATGCCACAAGTTTCGCCATCAAAGCCTACATCTGAAGAGGTATAGCCAATATTGCTAATAACGTTACGGGTAATAGTTTCTAAATCCACCCATGCTGTGGTAGATACTTCACCAGAAATAATTGCTACCCCAGTTTTCACCATCGTTTCACAGGCAACACGAGCATTTTTATCTTTAGCGATAATAGCATCAAGTACCGCATCAGAAATTTGATCGGCGATTTTATCTGGATGACCTTCAGAAACTGATTCAGAAGTGAAAAAATGAGTAGACATATAACCTCAGGAAAATGTAAAAAATTTAAAATATTTCGTAATGGCAGTCATTCTAACTGCAAGATTGCATATTTTCTAGTTTTTTTACGCCTAGATGGCTAAACGTCCGAAAATAAATGCATTAATGCGCTATATTATTGGAAATTGTTGCAGTGAAATATTCTGACGAAAAAATGTCGACATTAATCCCGCCTGTTCTTGGGATATTTTTGAGCTGAAAAACGCTTGTGGTGAAATATGCGAATTAATCGCAAGTAACCCCTTTTTTTCAAGTTGTCTAGCGAGTTGTTCAGTAACCGGTTGTGCGGTTTCTACAATGGTAATGTTATCCCCTACAATTTCTTGTATCATTGAACGAACAAAGGGGTAATGAGTACAACCTAATACCAATGTGTCTATATCTTTTTTAAGGAGTGGTAAAATAAAGTCATTAAGTATTTCACGGCACTGTTCACTTTCATGAAGACCCCGCTCTATAAGCTCGACTAAACCTGGGCAGGGTTGAATAAATACTTCAGTGCTATTTTTGTGTTTGCTTACTAAAGCAAGGAATCGATGATTAACGGCGGTAGCTTCTGTAACTAATAACGCTATTTTCTGCGTTATACTTTTTTGTGCCGCAGGCTTTATTGCAGGTTCTACTCCGATGATGGGAATAGAGACTCGCAATCGTAGTTGCTCTATGGCAATAACGGTAGCGGTATTGCAAGCGACAACAATGGCTTTGACATTCTGTGCTATAAGCCAATCAGCAAGCTTATTAACACGGTCAATAATAGTAGATGATGATTTATCACCATAAGGAGCGAATAAGCTGTCAGCGATATAGATAAATTTTTCATTAGGTAAACTTATAGAAATACATTGAGCTATCGACAAGCCGCCAATGCCAGAGTCGAAAATACCGATCGCTTGGTCGCGTGAATTATTTTTTGTTAATGAACCTGTCTCTTTTTTTTCTGCTTGGTAAATTTGAGTCATTTGAATGATGCTAATAATAGACAATAAATATTTGTGTTTGTTATATTGATTTTAAGTAGAAAAGTAAAGCGTATTAGTCGTTATTTAGGCGGTATATTTTTTATTGCACATCCCACTTTGTCTTTAGTTTAGTTAACGTGCCACTGTTAACTATTTCTTCATAAGCATCCCTATATCTTTTAACGATATCATCATCACTATTAAGACTAAAGGCAAAGTATAAATCAAGATTAACAGGGGTTATAGGAAGAATTATTTTCAGTTTACTGAAATCCAAATTTAATTTTTTTACACTGGCTTCTAAGGCATTTTTCGTCCCCGTTATAACATCAACTCTATTGATATATAGCATTTTTAAACCTTGTTCTTGTGATACTATTTCATAAATATCAGGATACTCTTGTTGTTTGAAATATTGGTAAGTACTTGTCGAATTAGCGATAGCAATTTTGTATTCTCTTAATTGCTCAAGGTGCGTTACTGGCGTTTCAAATTTTTGCTTTAGCCCCCAGGCGTAGATATTTTCTGTTGTTAATTTCCCCCCCCAAATAAATAACTTTTCTCGAGATAAGGACCGAGCCAGTGAGAAAATAAGTGTATTAGGTTGATTAAGTGCAGTTCTGTATGCGCGAGCCCAAGGCAATACTTGTAATTCAGTATCATCAGCCGTAATTTTGAATAACGCGTCTAAAACCTCTACAGAAAAACCGCTCAGAACATTATCTTTTTGATAGAATTGGTAAGGGGGTAATATTTCAGTGACGACAAGTTGTTGCGCAACACTTAATGAAGTGTTCACCATCAAAAATAGCATTATGCAGATATATTTTATCTTCATCAAAATATATAACCTATTTCATCGCATTTATTAAAGTAAGTATAGAACAATTTTTGTTCTTCTTTGTCTAGTATTGTTAATACCTTGGGTATATTTATCTATGGACAAATGGATGCATCGTTCATTCATATTTGACCAGTACAAAAACCCAGCTCCTGTCTTATTGATTTCTTCAATAATCGTAACCCTATATACATTTTAATGTCAGGTTATTTTATTGATAAACATGGTTTTTTGGTGAAATAAAACCTATAAATAAAATAAAAAACGTAATTTAATCTATACCGATAGCGTCATTATTATCTCTTTTGTCGAAACAACTTAACCTTTTTAGTTCATAGAGAATAATAGGACATAATCAATTATGAATACAACATTACTTCTTTTTAAAGCCATAGCATTTAGCAATGGTACTTACATTGAAGTGAGTGAAGCAGAAGGACTCGTACTTGTTGGTACTTTTGTAATTAATTTGGAAGCTTAAAGTAAAGGTGCCTAAGCATGTCCTGCTCCATGGTCGCAGGGTGGAGAAGCATTAACACTGATGAGAAAATTGATGATGTGGTAATAAAAAGGAAAACGGAGCCTCTAACCTCTATACAGTATTTCAGGACGATTTATTTGCACGTTAAGTAGACATGATCTTTTGAAGTGGTGAATAAAAATTTATCGTTATGCTCAATAGCACTGCAAATGTAAATAAGATGATTATTGAATAATAACAATGTGCTTCCAAGGTGCCGCAGTCGACCTTAGTCCTGAACACCGGGTGTTCAAGGCGGAGGTATCATTTTAACCGTAGGCTTCCCGATACGAGCCGGGCTTGCACAATAGTCAATAATCAACTTCCTTAGGTAAAACTTATCGGCTCAGGGACATAGTTAACATACAAACACCCCAGAAGACAAAACCAGTATAGCTAATTTTTTTAAGCGCATTAAGTGTTTTTTTATAACTTATGATTGTTTGTTTTTTTAGTATACAGAGGTTGCTGAAAAATCAGGCTTTCTTGAGGTATTGTGAAGTTACAGCTTGTTTAATCGTCGTTTGAAGTAAGTCAATTTTGCTTTGCATTGCGGCACGTTCTTGTTCAAGCTCTCTACGAGCAGCTAATAAATCATTCGATAAATTAAGTGCAGTCATGACAAGTGATTGTTCAGGTGTTTTAATTGAGTAACTTTTACTATCATTAAGCAAACGTTGATTCAATTCTTTTGCAGCCAATAATAAAGACGATTCTTGTCCAGCAGGACATGAAATTTTTAGTCTTCTATTAGCAACTTCAACGGTAACCGAATGTTGACTCATAATAGGTTCATTCTCACAAAAACGTCTTAATTAATAGTAATATATCCGTATCTCAGCACTATAGCGATGACTAGTACACTATGCAAGCGTTCTCTAGGGATTTCTCCTTTTAATCTCTAGCATCATAAAAGCACGAATGTTACGATACCTAGCATTAACTTACGCATTTTATTGATGATTAAAACATGTCCAACGAAACCTCTTTAGACTTCGCTTCAGTGCAAGCAATTCTCACAGCCGAAAGTATTACTGCGCATGGCGCCGAATTACATGGAGTGCTAACTGGCCTCGTATGTGCCGGTTTTACCTTTGAAAGTGATGACTACATCGCAATGATTAATGACTTATTTAACAATGGTGAAGGTTTACCTCGCGAAGTTAAGTCAACGGTCAAGTCAATGTTCGCAAAAGTGTGGCACGACATTATTGATGACTCGTATAGCTTTCAACTAATGTTACCTGATGATGACGATAGTATTGTTGAACGTGGTCATGCATTAAGTGTTTGGGTACAAGGATTTAATTTGGGCTTTGGCTTGCAGCAAAAAGACAAAGCTGTGTATTCCGAAGATGTTAAAGAAGTGCTTATCGATTTCGTTGAGATTGCCAATTTGTCTGACGAAATGGAAGAAAATGAAGATACAGAACAAGCTTACTTTGAAATCGCTGAATATGTCAGGATTTCAGCATTATTGTGTTTTACTGAATTAGGTTCACAGCCAGAAAGTAAAAGCGCAGAAGAAACCATTAATTAATAGTAACTAAACTGTACCTAAACGATAAAAAGACTTAATTGATGAAAAAACCTACTCTCGTTCATAACACGCTCTTGCCCTTAAAAGAATTCACTGATCGTCGTGCGACGTTTTTTTCTTTGATGCCTGAAAATTCTGTCGCAATATTTTCTGCTGCCAAAGAAGTTACGCGCAGTAATGATACTGAATATGCGTTTTGCCAAGATAAAAACTTTTATTATTTAACGGGGTATAACGAACCCGATGCCATTTTAGTACTTATTAAGTCTGACAATGAAGACATAATAAATAGGCAAAGTGTTTTATTTAATCGCGAAAAAGATCCACTTCAAGAAATATGGCATGGTCGCAGAGTCGGTCAAGTATTAGCGGTTGAGCAATACGGTGTAGATCAATGTTTTTCATTAGAAGAAATAGACCAATATTTACCTGATTATATTGCTGATAAAAATCAATTGTTATTTTGCCAAGGAAAAAATAAAGCGTTCGATGGCCAAGTGTATTTTTGGTTATCAAGCGTTAAAGCTCAAAGCCGTTTAGGCATAAAAGCACCAACGCAATTAGTTGATTGTTCTACGATAATTGAAGAAATGCGATTGATTAAAAGTGCTGGTGAACTGGATGTCATGCGTCGTGTTAATGTTATCAGTGGTGCAGCTCACCTCCGAGCAATGCAGCAGTCAGCGGTAGGTAAATTTGAATATCAGTTAGAAGCCGAAATACTGCACGAATTTTCGAGTAATGGTGCAAGACACCCAGCTTACGGCACTATTGTGGCTGGTGGTGATAATGGCAATATATTACATTACACCAATAATGACGATGTGCTGAAAAATAATGAATTAATTTTGATTGATGCTGGCGGTGAGCTCAGCGGGTATGCCGCCGATATTACCCGTACATTCCCCGTTAATGGCAAGTTCACAAAAGAACAACAAGACATATATCAACTCGTGCTTGATGCACAAGAATTAGCGATTGACGCGATAAAGCCACAAGCAACTTTTGCCGAGCTTAATGTTTTAGTGAACGATTTTCTTACGACAGGTTTGCACCGCTTGGGAATATTGTTAGGAGACTTAACGATATTACTCGAAGAAAAAGCCTGTAAAAAGTACTTTATTCACGGGCTGGGTCATTGGCTGGGGCTTGATGTTCACGATGTTGGTGATTATCAATCCAATGATAAACGTGAGCAATGTCGTGCTTTTGAGCAAGGTATGGTGATGACCATAGAGCCAGGTATTTATATTCCACTTGATGATTACAGCGTTGCAGAAAAGTGGCGGGGCATTGCAGTAAGAATTGAAGATAATATCGTGGTTACTGATAGTGGCCATGAAAACTTAACGGTAAATGCACCAAAATCATTGTCTGAAATCGAAAGAATAATGAATGTAAATTAAGCGTGCGCACTATGCTTATCACATTTATTTTAAATAGCCGTAACGACTTATATTAACGACGAACTGTAAATACTCATGACAAAACAATTTGATATCATAATTTCAGGTGGTGGATTGTCCGGTGCTTTGATGGCACTGAGTTTGATTGACTGCAAAAATGAAAAGGGTCAGCCTTTATCTATTGGTATTGTTGAAGCTAATCCGGTATTAAACGATCCTTCTTTAAACTTTGATGATCGTGTTTTAGCGCTTTCTCATGGAACCGCAACTTATTTAAACAGTTTAGGACTTTGGCAACAGCTAAAAAAAGTTGCCGAACCCATTAAAAATATTCACATTTCTGACCGAGGCTTTTACGGTAAAGCTAGACTCTACGCAGATAACCATCAAGTAAACGCATTAGGCTTTGTTGTTGAAATGTCATTATTAGGACAAGCGTTATTGGTTTGTTTGAAAGAAAAAAATAAATTAATTGGTAATCTTACGTGGTTCACTCCAGATAAAATAAGTGACATCACCTGGCAAGAAAAACATGTTGAAATCACACTTAATTCTGAAACTAAGCTAAACGCAAAACTCTTACTAGCCTGTGATGGTGTTCATTCAGCCTGTCGTAAATTCGCTAACATTTCCGTGCAAGAATCTGATTATGAGCAATCAGCATTAATTGCCAATGTTTGTACGGCAATACCCCACGACAATCTAGCCTTTGAACGCTTTACTGAAACGGGCCCTATTGCGATGTTACCGCTTTCAAAACAAAGTAGTGCGACTAATGATAGTCGATGTTCTTTGGTATGGACATTGCCTCCTGAGCAAGCTAATAAAATGCAGGCACTGAGCGATAAACAATTTCAAACTGAACTTGAGTGTGCTTTTGGGGGGTGGCTTGGTGCGATAACGCATGTGGGTAAACGTGATGTTTTCCCCCTTAAATTATTAATGGCTGATGAGCAGGTTTATCATCGTATGGCACTTATTGGTAATGCGTCTCATACGATCCACCCGATAGCAGGGCAAGGCTTTAATCTTGGTGTTAGAGACGTTAATCAAATGGCAGAACTCATCAAAACCTCGTTAAATAATAATCAAGATATTGGTCAGTTTTCAGCTTTGACTAAATATGCCTCACAACGAAAATTAGATCATCAGCAGGTTATTGGTTTAACAGACTCATTAGTCACCTTGTTTTCAAATAAGCTACCGCCATTAGTTGTTGGTCGTAATCTTGGTTTGAAAGTAATGAATTATCTATCGCCATTAAAAAACGCCCTTGTTAGAAAAACGATGGGATATTAACGGTTAAGTCAGTAGAATAATATAACGTAAAATAAACCAAAACTCATTTGAAAACCTAAGAAGAATAACATGCAAAAGTTTGACATATTAATTGTTGGTGGCGGTATGGTGGGTTTAACGCTAGCATTAGCCATACGTAAGCAAACACAGTTAACCGTTGCTATTGTAGACACTTCACCCCCGGCTGAATTCTCACAGCAGCCAGATGTTCGAGTGAGTGCGCTAAATATTGCCAGTAAGCAAATTTTTGATAACCTTGATGTTTGGCCATTAATCGAACAAAAACGAATTCAACCTTATACCGATATGCATGTTTGGGACAAAGCGGGTTTTGGAAAGTTGCATTTTTCTCATAACGATGTGAATCAAAACTCAGCGAGTGAACAATTAGGCTGGATCATTGAAAACAGTGTGATACGTTCAAGTCTTTGGCAAAAGGCTCAAGCGGATCAAGGTATAACTTTTTACACAGAAAATACACTAAGTAATATTAATATGGGTGAAGGGGAAGCTTTTATTAGTTTTGATTCAGCTAACGGCAATCCAATGCCAATAACAGCTAAATTAGTGGTAGGCGCTGACGGCGCTAACTCTTGGGTTCGACGTCAAATGGACATACCACTAACATTTCGAGATTATGATCACCACGCCATTGTTGCTACAGTTAAATGTTCTCAGGGGCATCAAAATACAGCATGGCAAGTATTTCTTGAAACAGGTCCGTTAGCACTGCTTCCACTTGACGACGCTAAGAATGAACAAAATCTATGCTCAATTGTTTGGTCAACTTCTCCTGAAGACGCGATTCGTTTGAATGGCCTAACACCAGAAGAATTCTCGAAAGAATTAACGGCCGCAAGTGATGGAAAACTAGGGAATATTGAATTACAGAGTAAGCTTTTTACTCACCCTTTAACCATGCGTATGGCACAAACTTTTGTGCAAGAACGTATTGCACTAGTTGGAGATGCTGCTCATACAATTCACCCATTAGCAGGGCAGGGGGTTAATTTAGGGTTACTTGATGCTGTTTCGTTAGCGCAAATTATTAGTGAAAAAGTCTCTAAGCAAAAAGTGGACAATGATACTTGGCTAACCACGCGGTTATTAAACGAATATTCACGCTGGCGCAAAGCGGAAGCAGCGGAAATGATTGCGGCAATGGAATCGATTAAGCAAGTTTTTACGCCTCAACAAAGCGCAGTAAAATTGGTTAGAGGTTTAGGTTTATCATTAATTAATAACTTTAAACCCGTAAAGCAAACACTCATTAAGCAAGCATTAGGGCTGAAAAGTGATTTACCTAAACTCGCTAAAATGAAAGACACGTTAATGTAGACTGTTACTTAATCTTTTATTATTCATTATCACTGTGCGTAATAACATTTCATCGTAATTGAGTTGAGTTTGAACTTTAATGCAGAAATAAAGATCACTTAACATCTAATATATAAATCCTTCTCCTTGATATTATTAGCTTTTAAATTAAATAGTAATTTAAAAAATAAATGTCAGTAAAAAACACAAAATAAAACCCCAACATTTGATTTCTTAGGGAAACAAATCCAATTATAATTTCTTATACTGGGACTTATTTAG
>JASDWX010000099.1:0-3873 GCA_041890515.1 Alteromonadaceae bacterium | reverse complement strand
GTCTGATATTAATACAATACATATATGGTACTTTCGTTTTTCAAAACTCAATTTGGAATAAAATATTTATCTTGTTTAAAATTTGTATTTTGGGGTGTTTTATCCTTTTTTAGTTGAACCGATGACTTTCCGCAGCTATAATCTCGTTAATTATTTTGTAAATAGACGGCCTTTAAGCGTAACTTATTGGCGAATTCATACAATTAAAGTGGAACACATACGATGACTAATAAAACCGTATTACATGCTAAGCACATTGAAGCTGGCGCAAAACTAGTTGATTTTCATGGCTGGGAAATGCCAATTAACTACGGCTCACAAATAGAAGAGCATCATGCTGTTCGAACTGATGCTGGCATGTTTGATGTTTCACACATGACTATTGTTGATATTAAAGGCGTTGATGCACAAACATTTTTACGCCGCTTAGTGATAAATGATGTGGCTAAATTAGATATTGCAGGTAAAGCATTATACACAGGTATGTGTAACCGCGAAGGTGGTGTAATTGATGACTTAATCGTTTACTTTTTTACAACGACTGATTACCGCTTAGTGGTTAACTCAGCGACACGCGAAAAAGATTTAGCATGGATTGCAGAGCAATCAGCTGAATTTGACGTAACTGTTACAGAACGTCCAGAATTTGCCATGATCGCCGTTCAAGGCCCACAAGCGAAAGCGAAAGTAGCAACGCTATTAAATGCTGAGCAATTAGCCGCTGTTGAAGGTATGAAGCCATTCTTTTCAGCACAAGCTGGCGATTTATTTATTGCAACAACAGGCTACACCGGCGAAAACGGCTACGAAATTGCGTTACCTGCTGATCAAGCCGCTGATTTATGGCAACAATTGCTTGATGCAGGCGTTCAACCTTGTGGTCTTGGCGCACGTGATACTCTTCGTTTAGAAGCTGGTATGAATCTTTATGGTTTAGACATGGACGAAACTGTTTCTCCGTTAGCGGCTAACATGGCTTGGACCATTAGCTGGGAACCAGAAGATCGTAACTTTATTGGCCGTGACGTATTAACTGCTCAAAGAGCTGCTGGCGACCAACCTAAACTTGTTGGTTTAGTCTTCGAAGAAAAGGGCGTATTACGCACGGGCCTTAAAGTGATTACCCCATTTGGCGAAGGCATTATTACTTCAGGTACATTCTCTCCAACATTAGGTCATAGTATTGCTATGGCACGCGTACCACGCAGTGTAAGCTTAGGCGACACCGTTGAAGTAGAAATGCGTAAAAAACGAGTAAACGTTAAAGTGATCAAAGCAAGTTTTGTTCGCAACGGCAAAAAAGTTTTTTAATTAATTTTTTATGATAAAAATTGTTATCAAACGATGCAAAATTATAAAGTTAATTTAGCGTAAATTTATTTACGCTAGATTAATATCGAAGAATAATTAAGCTATAGTATTTAATTGTGATCAACAATTAACAATTAAACCAAGCTTACAATAAATAATAATTAACCTAGGAAAAATAAAAAATGAGCAACATTCCTTCAGAATTAAAATATGCAACATCGCACGAGTGGGTTCGTCAAGAAGGTAACGGCGTCGTTACTGTTGGCATCACTGAACATGCACAAGAATTATTAGGTGACATGGTATTTGTTGAATTACCTGATGTTGATGATGAAATCAGTACGGGTGACGATGTTGCAGTCGCTGAATCTGTAAAAGCTGCTTCAGACATTTACGCACCCATTTCAGGTAAAGTTATTGAAGTAAATGAAGACCTAGAAGATTCTCCTGAATTAGTTAACTCTGACGCTTTTGGCGCTGGTTGGTTATTCAAAGTTCAGCTAGATGATGCTTCAGAATTAGACGCATTATTAGATGCTGAAGGTTATGCAAACTCTATCGACGAAGACTAACTTTAGCGTCGTCAATCATATTTAGCCTATATTGCCTGCGTTGCTCACCTTGTCACTTACAACAGTAAGCTCCAACGGTTCGCAACTTGACGGCTTTGTCTAAACAACGATTGTCTTAACTAAAGAACATTGAAGGCTCCTCTTTTTTTTAAATAGGGGCTTTCTTTTAGTTACCAAGTAACTAATGACCAAGTTAACTAATTACTTATTTTAAGAGAAGCTGTTTTATGACTACTCAATCAAAATCACTTGCTTATTTAGAGCAAACTCAAGACTTTATTCGTCGTCACATTGGACCAAACGCAGAACAAACTCAAGCAATGTTGAACGACATTGGCGCAGAATCTGTTGACGCACTTATTAATGAAATCGTACCAAGTGATATTCGTTTATCCGATCTTCCTGCAATTGAAGAAAGTAAAACAGAAGTACAAGCATTAGCTGACTTAAAAGCAGTAGCAAGCTTGAACAAGGTAAATGATACTTACATTGGTTTAGGTTACTACGGTACGTTAACACCAAACGTTATTTTACGTAACGTATTAGAAAATCCAGGCTGGTACACAGCTTATACGCCTTACCAACCAGAAATTGCTCAAGGTCGTTTAGAGTCATTGTTAAACTACCAACAAATGTGTATCGACCTTACAGGTTTAGAGCTTGCCTCTGCTTCATTATTAGATGAAGGCACAGCCGCTGCAGAAGCCATGGCATTGGCAAAACGTGTTTCTAAAAACAAAAAATCAAACTTATTTTTTATTTCAAGTGATGTTTATCCACAAACTATCGACTTGGTTAAACAACGTGCAGAAATGTTTGATTTTGATGTTATTGTTGCCCCTGCAAATGAAGCAGCTGACCACGATGTTTTTGGTGCATTATTACAATACCCAAGTGCAACAGGTGAAGTAACAGACATCAGTGAGTTAATTGAAAAAATTCACGCAAACAAAGGTATCGTTGCAGTAGCAGCCGATATCATGAGTTTAGTTTTATTGAAGTCTCCTGGTGAACTTGGCGCAGACGCTGTTATTGGTTCAACACAACGCTTTGGTGTTCCAATGGGGTACGGCGGACCACACGCAGCATTTTTTACCACAAGTGAAAAATACAAGCGTTCATTACCGGGTCGTATTATTGGTGTATCTAAAGACACACGCGGTAACGCAGCTCTGCGTATGGCAATGCAGACGCGTGAACAACATATTCGTCGTGAAAAAGCTAATTCAAACATTTGTACCGCTCAAGTTTTATTAGCTAACATGGCGGCGTTTTACGCGGTTTACCATGGTCCTAAAGGCTTAAACATTATAGCTAACCGTATTCACCGTTTCGCTGATATTTTATGTTTAGGTACAGCAGCGAAAGGCTTAACCGCCATTCACGCTAACTACTTTGATACATTAACGTTTAACTTAGATAACAAAGAAGAAATCGTTTCACGAGCATTAGCTGCTGGTGTTAACTTCCGTACAGACGTTGAAGGTCAAATCAGCATCTCATTAGATGAAACAACAACTCGTACTGATATTGCTGGCTTATTCGATATATTATTAGGCGAAGGTCATGGTCTAGAAGTAAGCAAGCTTGACGATAGCGTAGTCGCTTCTGGTCATTCTTCTATTCCAGCTGCATTAGTACGTGAATCTGAAATATTGACTCACCCTGTATTTAATTCATACCACAGCGAAACAGAAATGCTTCGTTATATCAAAAAACTCGAAAACAAAGATTTAGCATTGAACCACTCAATGATTTCTTTGGGTTCTTGTACCATGAAATTAAATGCAACAGCACAGATGATCCCAGTATCATGGCCTGAATTCGCTAACATGCACCCATTTGCACCTATCGACCAAGCGCAAGGTTACAAGCAAATGATTGATGAGTTAGGGGATTGGTTAGTTGAACTTACTGGCTACGACAACATATCAATGCAGCCAAACTCAGGTGCTCAAGGTGAGTACTGTCTCTTATACACATCTCGCAG
>JASDWX010000098.1:24621-48600 GCA_041890515.1 Alteromonadaceae bacterium | reverse complement strand
CGGCCAAACGCTAACATTTGAATAAAATTGTGATTATTATAAGAGATTGACAAGTTTTTTTCTGGTTCAAAGCCTATCCGTAAAAGATACTCAGTTGATGCTTGCCCTTTTTGTGCAGCAATACGGTATTTTTTAGCATCCTCAAGTGAATAAATTTGAATATCATGTCTTTGTTTTAAGCGATAAAATGAAAATTTAATCATACACAAGGGCGATATCCATCGAAAGAGGTGCTCTCTTTCGTCGGTTCGCAACAGTGAGAAAATAAAGACATTGGGTTCTGTTAACGCTGTTTGATAGGCCCGTGCCCAAGGGTATATTTTTACGTTGTATTCAATTGATGATTGTTCAAAGATAGCTTTTACTTTATCAGCAGCCCAGCCTTGAATTTCCCCTTGCTCATTTATCACTTGATAAGGCGGGTAAACTTCAGAAATCACTTGAACATCAGTGAACTCCTGTTTTATTTTCGTTTTTTCCTCATCGTTTGCGGCAATGCTCTGGTTCATCAAAGCAAGTAAAATGAGTGAGGTACTTTTAATTAATACGGTCATAAGACTCATTAAACATCAGTCAACGTTAAACAACTACCCGAGTTAGCATAAAGCGTTCATTTATCTATTTTAAAAAATTTAGATAAGCCTTGCTCAACGGGCGAGGTTCTTATAGATTCATCCTTATAATATATATTAGCTAAAAAGTAGAAAAATGAACCTTAAACATTCTCAAGAAGTACAAACAGAAGCAATAAAAGTGGCTAAAAGTATACAAAAACCTAAACAAACGAAAGAACAAACTAAACTTATTGCTCAAGGCATTGAGAAAGGCATTGCAGAATATAAAAAGCAGCAAAGTAAAAAGTCACGAGAAAGAGACAAAACTAAAAAATCATTATTAAAAAATAAGAATATTCAAAAAAATGATCCATTAAATGATGTAGAAGAGATAAACACTTCAAAAATCACCTCCTTCATTCCATGGATACTGCTCGCTATAAGTTGGGCCAGCTTTTTTGCGTATTTAGCTTTAACGTAATGTTATATATTACAATCATGGAAAATATTAAATGATGATTCCTGAGGTTAAAAATAAAATGACCAACTTTAGATTTGCCTCTTTTATAGGATTTTTCGGTGTTATCCTCGGACTCTGCGCTTTTTTATTTAATTACCATATTATTTCATTATCTTTTCCCGGATATAGATTGTTTGTAACTCCCGCCATATTTTTCCTCAGTTTCTTTAGTGAGGAAACGGCCTTTATACCTAAAATGATCTTATTTATTACGGGTCAATTTGCAGGTTACTTTTGTATTGCATATGTTTTTAGATTGATATTAGCTTTAATAATAAACCAGAATAAATCTAGCCTCCTATAAGACCAAGGTATAAATGCATCAAATTAAGCGTTAAGTTATACTCAGCCTTATTGATTATAATCAATAAGGCTTTGCACTATTGCGGCATACTTTATTTATCCTCATTAATGAGAGCCACTTACTATGTCATTACTCAACCAAAACAAGAAAAAAGTAAAATGGGACCAGTTTTTAAAATCAGGTAATCGCATTTTTATTGGCTCAAACGCCGCCGTGCCTAACGCATTAATTGATAACCTGATTGAAAACAGTGCAAATTTGCATGACATTGAAACGGTTCATATCCTAACGCTCTCGGAAAATAAATGGGCAACACCTGAACACAAAGATTTATTCAAAGTTAATGCTTTGTTTATTGGTGGTAAAAATATTCGCGAAGCCATCGCAGAAGGCCGAGCTGACTACACACCCAGTTTTATTTCTGATATTCCTCGCTTATTTCGTGAAAATGTTTTGCCGCTTGATGCGGCACTTATAATGGTAAGTCCACCTGATGAATACGGCTACTGCTCTTTAGGTGTCAGTGTTGATATCGTGACATCAGCGGTGAAATCAGCAAAATATGTTATTGCGCAAATAAACACTAAAATGCCTCGCACTAATGGTCATAGCTTTGTTCATGTGAATCAGATTCATGCTTGGCTTGAAGCCGAACAAACACTCCCTGTTTTACCACAGCCTAAAATTGACCGGGTATCAGAGCAAGTCGGACAGTATGTTTCAATGCTTATTGAAGATGGTTCAACGCTACAGATAGGCATAGGTAAAATTCCTGAATCCGTACTGCGCTATTTAGCAAATCATAAAGATTTGGGTATTCACAGTGAGATGATTTCAGATGGCGTTATTGATTTAATGCTCTCAGGGGTTATTAACAACCGTAAAAAAACATTTCACAAAGGAAAATCTGTACTGACTTTTTGCATGGGAACACAACGTTTATATGACTTTGTTGACGGAAATCCCCATGTTGAATTTTACCCGTCAGAGCACGTGAATTCTCCAGTAAATATCGCTAAAAATGACAATATGGTTTCAATAAATAGTGCTATTGAAGTTGATTTAACTGGACAAGTTGTTTCAGATTCTATTGGGTATCAATTTTACAGTGGTATTGGCGGGCAAGTTGATTTTGTACGTGGCGCATCGTTGAGTAAAGGTGGTAAACCTATTATTGCTCTGCCTTCCACAACAAAAGATGGAAAAATATCTCGCATTGTTGCTCATATAACAGAAGGAGGTGGTGTTGTCACTTCACGGGGCCATGTTGCTTACGTTGTTACTGAGTATGGTATCGCTTCATTATTAGGGAAAAGTATACGTGAACGAGCTTTAGAGCTCATTCGTATTGCTCATCCTAAGTTCCGTGAGCAATTACTAAAAGATGTACGAAAAAACTATTGGGTACCTGAGTATCAAGAGTCTTCTCCAACATCAGTCCCTGAATTGGGGAAAATAGAACTGAAGAAGTTTACGTTCGGTGGTATTAATTATGTTTTGAGGCCATTAGCACCTGCTGATGAACGTCGTTTGCAAGAGTTTTTCTACTCGCATACAAAAGAAACATTGATCATGCGTTATAACCACCATGCTAGGCAAATGACACGAGAAAACTCATGTAAATTAGTGAGTGTTAATCAACATAAAGACTTAGCGCTTTGTTTTACGCAACGGACAAATTTAGCTGATGTTATTCACGCTGTTGGTCGCTATTACTATATTGAAAGTAACAACTGCGGAGAAGTCGCATTCGTTATCAGCGAACATAAACGTGGTAAAGGAATGGCAAAAACGTTATTAGATGAAATAATAAAAATTGCCACAATACGTGAAGTAGACAAACTCGTCGCTTGTGTCCGACGAGATAATGCGCCTATGTTAAAAGTGTTTGAAAAAGCGGGATTTATTCGAAAATACTCTGAAGAGATGGATGAAATAAATTTAGCATTACAACTAGATCCGTTAGCAACGGCGAATAAAATAGAGGGTAAGTCATGACAGTAGGTGTTATTAGCCATCAGAAATGCAGTGGCCATAAAATGGGGAATTACCACCCTGAAAGCCCAAAGCGAATGAGTGCGATTCAAGACCAATTGATCCGCAGTGGTCTGGAGTATGTTATCCGTCAATACGACGCGACTCCAATAGACCGTGAGTTAATTTCACTGGCACATGATGAAAATTATATTAAACACATTTTTGATAACGCCCCTGAAAGAAGTGACCCTGAGGCTATTTTTCGTATTGATGATGATACGTTTATGAATGCTGACACTTTGCCCGCCGCATTATTGTCAGCGGGTGCAGTAATTAACGCCGTTGATTTAGTCATGGCTAAAACCCTTAGTTCAGCATTTTGTGCAACGCGTCCACCAGGGCATCATGCTGAATATGATAAAGGCATGGGATTTTGCTTTTTCAACAACATTGCCATTGCTGCAGCTTACGCAAAAGAAAAATATCAACTAGAACGTATTGCCATTGTAGATTTCGATGTACATCATGGAAATGGCACTGAAGACATTATCAAACGAGCTACAGCAAAGAATAAAGACGCAGGTTACTTATTTTGTTCTACTTATCAATATCCTTTTTACCCATTCAAGATGCAGGAAAGTGACACGCCTCCCATGATTAATACTCCGTTACCTGCTACTTGTAAGGGACCTGAATTTAGAGAAGCCATTCGACATCATTGGTTACCTGCTCTTGAGAGATTCAAGCCACAAATGGTTTTTATTTCAGCCGGTTTCGATGCGCATATTGAAGATGAAATGTCACAAATAAGTCTCACTGAAAGTGATTATCGCTGGGTTACCGATGAATTAAAGACCATTGCTGACCAACACAGCGAGGGACGAATAATATCGACGCTTGAAGGGGGTTATGCATTAAGTGCATTAGGAAGAAGTGTCGTTGAGCATATTAAAGGGTTAATGGGCCATTAATGCATAAACCTATTCTGTATTAAACCCTAATTGATCTCCTAGGGACAAGAACCTATGGTTTCTTTACTCCAACTTTTGACATGATGGCAACATCATCGAGTAATTTTGATAGACTTGATCCCGCCAATAGTTTCTCCCTGCTTAAAGGGTTATTTATAAACATAAAAAAGGTTGCTTACAGCAACCTTTATATTAATCATAATAACTAATTCAATTATAATTATTGTTCAAGTAAAAATGCATCTGACTGTTCTACTTCATATTTTTTATGTAGTTTTGCTGCTAATACACCTTTGCGATGCGCAAGCGCTGCTTGTAATTTTTTAGCTGCACTAGCAATAGCAGAATAGAGTTCTTTGCCTGAGGCTCGAACAGAGATTTCACTGCCCTCATAATGAGTAGAAACTTCTAATTGTTGTTGATGTGGCTCAACGGTGATAATTGAGCTTATGCTCATAAGACTAGGATAATGCTTAGCAATTTTTTTAAACTTGCTCTCAATTGACTGCTTAATACCTTCAGTAATTTCAACATGGTGACCGGAAATATTTATTTTCATAACGTTACCTTTTACTAAGAGAAAAAATTGTCTTCAGTTAATATACTCGGGGTTATATGAATAAAAAACAATGGTAATTGAATAAAAAAATGAAAATAATTGTAACTACATTGAAATATAAATAAATTATTTTTTTAACATCGATTTCAGATCAGCAAAAGGATTATATGTTGCCGTATCTTGATTCGTATCACCTGCAATAACTTCAGTTTTATACTTAGCATGATCTGTATATTTAGCGTGCTCATTATCATGACAATAAATACATAAGAGTTCCCAATTACTGCCATCATTTGGATTGTTTGAATGGTCATGATCAACATGATGCACCGTCAATTCCATAATGTTTGAATATACAAACTCACGAGCACAACGTCCGCACACCCAAGGGAATAATTTTAGCGCGCGATCTCGATAACCTTTTTCTTTAGCTTTGTAGTTAAGGCTTGAGCCTAATGTATCTGATGACATAATGGGTTAATACTATAATGAAGATAAACCATTGTAAAATGATGCTTAGCTATGTTCAAGCCTATTTGACTTCAATAGTATATTCAATATCTTGCATCATACTTCCATGAACAGCCGTACTATTGTGATATTGAGCATTGAACTTCAACGAATGTATTCCTTTAGACAAGGGTCTTAACATTAACCAATAGCCGTCTGTAGCCGCAGGATATACTTTTTTTGTGGGTTGTGTTTGCGCAAGTAATGCATGTAAATCGAAGCAGTCTTTTGATTTAATACGATTATTTCGAATATTGGGAATGGAATGACCATCAAGTTCAGCGTACACAAAATATAACTCACTATTATTTAATGCCGATTCTTGTTTCACTTCTTCACAAGTTTTGCTGATATCATTTTCTGGCCAATACGCCATATTTATAATAGGAAAAAAAATATGTTTGCCCTTAGGAATAATACAATATCGTTGTATTTTTGATGTTCCATAGCCTCCCGCTAAAAACCAAACATCACCCTTTTGATTGACATGGCATTGCTCACCCGTTTTATCTCGTACGGGTGAAATTTCATCTCCCATTGAGCTCGTCCACTGCCACCAAATATTTGCGTATTGATGAAGTGCTTTACCGGCAATGCTTTCATTAACAGGAACAGATATTGATTGATAACCGTTTGCAGAACCATTGAAGGAAAAAAAACTATAAAGAAAGCAAATAAAGCTGAATATTTTTATGTTCATATCAATTCCTTTTTAAATGCAAAAACCAGTAACGACTCCCCTTCTTTATTTTTAACATTGTTATCACCACAATGACAAGATAATTGCAGTGAAATTTGAATTTTATTGAAATACTTTTTCAGCCCAACGCGCTAAACCAACTGTAACACTACCAAAGTGATCGCCAGCCACTAATGGAATATTAGGCATTTGTTCACGTAGAAATTGATTTAATACAGGTGACTTTGCCGTACCACCCGTGACAAAAATCACATCAGGTGTGCAATTTGCCTGCACAACACATTCATTCATTAACTGGGCAATCTGTTTTAATTGAGAGGAACTTGATGTCAACATTAATGCCCGGTTCACATCAACGGTTAAATCATCAGCTAAATCATGAAGGATTATTTGCTGAGAGTCCTGTGCGGTCAACCCTATTTTTGCTTGCTCTGCACCATTAACTAAACGATGACTTAGTTTTTGCTGATGTACTTTTAGTAATCGCGAAAACATTTCAGGTTCTTTCGCATCACGTTGTAGTGTTTGTAAAAAACGATAATTTGCCTGACTATAAAAATTAGTTTGCTCATTAATGTTATTGATCGCCACGGCTTGATTGAAACTATTAACGGGCATAGGTTTACCCGTTTTTAAATTACTATTCATGCCTAAACTGGGCATTATGCCCCTTAAAGCTAATTGAATATCAAAATCATTTCCACCAATTCTCACGCCGGTGTGGGCAAGCAAGTGCTGTTCCCTTGACGTGCTATTTTTAAATTTTGGCCCCATGAGTAACATTGAGCAATCTGTTGTACCACCCCCAATATCTACAACAAGTACCTTAGTTTCTTCTTGTAAACTTGCTTCATATTCAAAACCAGCGGCAACAGGCTCATATTGAAATTCAACGTTTTTATAACCCACTCTTTTAGCCGCATTGGTTAAAATATCCAATGCTTGGCGATTACTCTCTTCGCCTTTTAATCCTTGAAAGTTTATCGGTCTGCCAATAACAGCTTGAGTTATCTCTTTTTGCTGTTTTTCTTCTGCAAGCGTTTTTATATTACTCATCATTGCAGCAACGATATCTTCAAATAAATTTATTTGACTGTCGACTAAACCGCTTGCCCCTAAAAAAGATTTAGGCGATTTGATGTAATACCCCTCTTCAGGATCTTCCAAATACAAGTCTAAAGCTGCTTGGCCAAAAGATAATTCAGTTGGAATACCATCAAGCTTTAGTTCTCGTAATACGTTTTGCCCTTTTCGCAGCGGTAACGCGCGTTGCTCCTTGAAAAGAGATTGTTGCTCGTCACTCAATTGTTGACATAACCAATGAGCAATAATGTCTCGACTTGGCGCATATAGCGTTGAAGAAATATACTTACCATGGTCACCTAAAGATAATATCTTCGGCTGACCACTTTCCATAACTGCGACAGCACAATTTGAAGTGCCGTAATCAAAACCAATCATTGTCTACTTATACCACTGAGTGCAAAAAGGGTCGCATAGCATACTGGGCAAGCGCTGTCTTTTCAACTTATTAATAACGTTCATATCATGCATTTTACTTTATGTACCTTGTATTCGATGCACATTGTAATTTTTGATATTCGTGTTAACGCAAATATCAAAATTTTTTTTTACAAAAAACATCCTTATCATCACACTATTTTAATAATGAAATAAATTCAGCTAAAACTTCCTGTTATTCTCTGTTAACGCTATTGAGCTGAATCGTTGAATACATGCTAACGCTTTAGATAAACAGACAATGATGAGTGGAACTGAATGTTAATTGTTTAACACCAATATTTGTTTATTTTTCATGTATGTGAGGCATGTTTTTTATGCTTTGATGGTGCGACTTTACCCTAACTGAGTATCAAAAAATGCTTTAAATCGTGGTTCGTCAAATTTGGGGATTAAGGTAATAAAAAAGCTAAATATCGCTATTTATCTTTTATTTACTTTTAGAAATTGTTCTTATCGTTACTTCAATTTCAGCTTCAATACGACGGTTTTCTATACTTACAGCAGCGCTACCTTCAGCATTAATTAAACGATCATGTGCATAAACCGCAGCAAAAATTCGACTCGCTTGAGTTGAAATTTTTATTCATAAGAACATTAACAATTGATTGTACTCACTTTTGATATATAACTTTATTATAAGGGATAGCCATAGATCCAGATTTTAAAGCATGACCTTCTATGGTTAATGAAGTACTAGCTAATCTTAAAACCTGTTACTGTTTTATAAAAACAGTAACAGGGATAAAATACGCCGCAGTTTATAGATAATAGCGAAAAAAATAATACAGTGTGATAAGCTATTAAATAATATTTCACCCACTAAAAGTTAATGAGTAAAAACTTAATCGTAAAGCCAAATTATGTTTGAGATCACATGACAATAAATCCTACTTGTTTATAATGCTTTTAGATTTACTACACTTTCAATAAGGATATAAAATGCCTATCTCTCGTTCCCGTAACAATCAGCATAAAGTATACATTCCGTCTTCTGCCCGTACTAACCAATATTTAATGGTTAAATTCCCTCTTACTGATGAATTAATCAATCAAAACAGTCAGTTAATGGATAGAACAAGCGAACAACCATACCAGAAATTATATCAACATTTAGCAGACAGTTTTTTTGATGTTAATAATAAATTAGATATTGAGAGTGGCCAATTTATTGCCAACGAAAAATTTTCTCGTATCCGTTATAGCCCAGAAAAATTAACCGTACAAACTGAACAAGAAATTTTATTTCTCTATAGCCCTCGCAACCATTATAGCCAGAATGCTTATATTAATGGCAAAAAACGTATCAGAGGAATTACACTGATATTTCTTGCTAATGGTGACAATGTTCGCCAAACATCAGCAGAATTTCATAAGAATGTTATTTTGGCTTTAAATGAATTTATTGAAATTCATCAAATTAATAAATCCACCGTAAGAGTGTGTGATCACCAACATTTAACTTATGATTTATTTTCAAAGGATAAAGGAATTACCGGTACACAGACTCACAAATTACGTACTTTAAAAAATCGCTATGCAGCAGATGATATTTTCCTCCCTGAAAAAAGAGATGTACTTACGTATGCTGTAGTAGATTTACCCATTAATCGACGTATTAAAGAATTACTTAATATTGATAAATCAAAAGAACAACCTTACCAACCTTTGTATGATTTGATTAGCCGTGCATTTATTGAATCCGCTAATAAACAGCATTTAGTTGAAGGCGCTATTTTGGCTAATGGTTTAACCCCTATTGTTAGAAGCCGTTCTGAAGAAAAGCATAAAGCCGCTGGTGAGTTACAAAAATTAAGCTTTAACCCTTTTGAGCCTAACAATACTTTTACTTTGCACTGTGATGGCAATTACTTAGTTGATTCAATAACATTTGTAATCATCGCCACACGAGACCATAAAACCAGCCAAGGGTATGGTAAATTCCTTAACCTTGTTGAGCAAGCTTTAAGAGCAACTGCTGAAAAACTTGATTATAACAATTCAAAAGAAGAGTTAGTCATTCGTTTACACCAACATCTTGGTTATAACCTTTAAGTCATTCTGCAAAAATCATAATTTTTACGTTTGCCGTTTATTATTTATATGCGGCAAACTTATCAATTAGATTAAGGAAATGATAAAATCTTCACGTTATTTATTTGTAGAGAATATTCGTGGCTTTAAAAAAGAACCTCCATCCTAGAAATCGTCATAATAACGGGTATGATTTTTTAGTGCTTTGTCAATCATCGCCCACGTTAAAGCCTTTCGTTTATCCCAATAAATATCAGAACTTATCTATAGACTTTTCTGATGCTAACGCTGTTAAAGCTCTTAATCAGGCTTTATTAAAGCATCATTATCAAGTCAATCAATGGGATATTCCTCAAGGTTATTTGTGTCCACCCATTCCGGGTAGAGTAGATTACATTCATTATCTCGCTGATTTATTAGCATCAACTCTCCCTGCTGCGTCCGTTGATAATCATAAAATATCCGTGCTTGATATTGGCACCGGAGCAAGTTGCATTTACCCTATTTTAGGTCAGCGAGAATATCAATGGCATTTCACTTGTAGCGATATTGACCCCATTTCTATTAAAATTGCACAACACAATATATCCTCAGACAAGCGCTTTAAAAAGTCGATCACCTGTAAATTGCAAAAGGGATCAACACAAATATTTAACGGATTGGTTCAACCGGATGAACGCTATGAATTAACCATGTGCAACCCACCTTTTCATCGTTCATTAGCTGAAGCAACTAAAGGTTCAACTCGGAAAGTCAAAAATTTAGAAGCCAATAAGAAAGGGACTAGAACGCCACTGAGTACAAATCAAACGGTACCACTCAACTTTGGTGGGCAAAATGCTGAATTATGGTGCCCCGGTGGAGAAGTTACTTTTATCAATAACATGATAAAAGAGAGTAAGCGTATACAAGCTCAAGTACTCTGGTTTACCTGCCTAGTTTCGAAAAAAGACCATTTAAGCCAGTTAAAACTTTCTCTTAAGCAATCTAATGTAAAGCAAGTGAAAGTCGTTGATATGGCGCAAGGGCAAAAAATTAGTCGTTTTATTGCTTGGAGTTTTTTAGATGAAACTCAACAAAAAAATTGGTTTGATCTAACTTAGACTCACCTATGAAAAAAATAAGCAACCGATTACAAAAGATTGACAGTATGATCAGCACTAACTACCAAAGTATTTGGGATTGCTGTTGTGATCATGGTTTGTTGGGGTTAACGTTATTAAAAAGAAAAGCAGCAAATACCATTCACTTTGTCGATATTGTTCCATCATTAACCGCTCATCTTGAATCATTATTACAAAAGCATTTTAGCACTGAAGATTTTGCACAACGCTGGCAAGTGCATTGCACTGATGTAATAAAAATTCCAATAACCGCTCAAGATAAGCAATTAATCATTATTGCAGGTGTCGGTGGCGAACTACTCATTAAATTTATTGAAGATCTAATTAAGCAATTTTTTGAAATGTCTCTCACAAAACCAACAATCGAAGTAGAATTTATCCTTTGCCCTGTTCATTATAATTATCAAGTGAGGCAAGCCTTGAGAAATAATAGCTGCACCTTAATTGGCGAATATATTGTCACTGAAAACAAACGTTTTTATGAAGTTATTCATGTAAAAAAGCAGTTCTCTGTATTAGAAAATACAACTGAGGCATTACATGAAATATCATCGACAGGTAATACGATGTGGGATCTATCAACACCATCTCATCAACAGTATTTACTAGAAACCGTTAATCATTATAAAAGAATGTTACTTTCAGAAAATACTCATGAACAAGTAAAAATCAATCATATTATTCAACAATACGCTTCCCTTTCTTCTAAAAAAAGTGATTTATCATAAGTATTGTTTTATCTAATTAACTTCAGTTGAAGCTTTATTCATACATTCAAATAATTGAGTAGCTTCAACAGGCATATTGTACCAATATCCTTGAATTTCATCACACTGTAAATATTTTTAAAACTCAACAGGTACTGAATTTTAAATACCTTCAGCGATTAATGACAATTCTAAACTTTTACCACGCTCGACAATCGTTCTGACTATCACAAGATCTTCTTTGTTAAGGTGACAATCTCTAATAAACGACTATTCTATTTTCAAATTATCTATAGGCAAACGTTTTAAATATGACAATGAGGAGTAACCTGTGCCGAAGTCGTCTATAGATAAACTAATACCCAATGATTTTAGTTCATGTAATACTTCCAGTTTGGCAGTTTCATCATGCATAAATCCCCTTCTGTTATTCCTAACTCTAAATTTTGAGGTGATAAGCCTTAATGCTTTATGAACACTGGTAGAGAAGCTTGGATGTGAAAAGTGAGTCCACCTTAAATATTGTTATGTACACGTTCAAAACGCTCTACGTCTTGCGAACGATAGTATGCATAGATATTCCGCGCTTGTTCACTCGAATCAGCCGCTAACTGATTAACACCTTTAATATTAGGATGCGTTGCTCTATAAGTTTTCCTGCATTTATTTACTTTTTGTGAAGAAGAATAGACGAGTGCTGATAAAGAAAGGATAAGTAACAATAGGGCGCGAAATAAGGTTTAACAATACTGTCCATAAGAAAATATCAAAATCCTTTGTGTAATAGACAAGCAAAGTCGCATTTAGATTACAGCAGATAGTGAAATTATTTTAGTGTATATTTTAATGAGCAATAAAAAAGGCCTGCATAAGCAGACCTTTAACAGTGGCGCAAGAAAACTGTTAAAAATTAAACAGTACCTTTCTCCATTTGATTAAGTTCAATCGATTTGAACAATGCTGTAAAGTTACCTTCACCAAAGCCTTGGTCGTCTTCACGTTGGATCATTTCTATAAAGATAGGGCCAAAGATGTTTTTAGTGAAAATTTGTAATAAATACGAATTTTCTTTTTGGCTATCAACAAGTATTTGATGATCTTGAATACGCTTGTGATCTTCTTTAACCCAAGGGATACGTTTGAATACGTCATCATAATACTCAGGAACGATATCAAGAGTATCAATAATGTTTTTATCTAATTTATCTAAAGAGCCAACTAAGTCATTACTGATAAACGCTAAATGCTGAACACCTGGACCATTATATTCATCTAAGTACTCATCAATTTGGTTATTTTTCTTACCTTTACCTTCATTAATAGGTAGGCAGAAAGTGCCACAAGGCGACGCTAATGCATAAGAAATTAATGCGGTTTTTTCACCTTTAATGTCAAAGTAACGCACATCGGTAAAACCAAAAATATTTTTGTAGAAATTAGCCCAATGCTCCATTGTTCCTTGATGAACATTGTTGGTTAAATGATCGACACGTAAAAAGCCTTTATCTTCGTTGATAACAGGAGCGTCAATTGCTTCAAAGTCATCTTCATAGATAGAGCCAGGGTTTGTTGTTGAAGCAGCAAATTTATCGATGAAATAAATTAAGCTGTCGCCAATACCGAAAATAGCAGGGTATGGAAGTTTGTTTTCTTCATTTGCCGCTGATTTAGCGCCACGCTTAACAGCTTCTTCAAAAGCAAAATCTGCATTGTCTACACGCCAGCCCATAGAACAAATTGCGGGACCATGACTCTTAGCAAATTCTTTTGAAAAACCCGCTTTTTCATTATTTAATAAAAAGTGAATATCATTTTGGTTAAAGTAATCGATATCACGACCTTTAAACGTTTTCGTTTTTGAAAAACCAAAACCATAAAATGCGTTTTCCATAAAGTCTGAATCTGGTGTTGCATATTCAGTGAATTCGATACCGCGAAGGTTGAGTGGGTTTTTTACGTCAGTCATATTTATCTCTGTTACATAGTCAATATAAGTATTATCACTAGGTTTATGGTGAAGGGAAAGCGACAAGCAAATCTAACCAGTCTATAAGGCGTAACAGAAAATGTACGTAAATATTGATGAGAATTTATTCGATACGAAGACAAGCCATATAAAGCCTACAGAACACATGTAAAGTTATGGTTACACAGAAAATTCAAAGGAAATTTTTAGAAGTTTTTGGTAAATTATAGGCATAAAAAAAGGTACGATATACGTACCTTTTTATTGAGGGCTTATCGATTAACTAGGACGATTTGAACGCTCTTGAGTCTTACGAGGACGATCACCTGTTGGTGTTGATTCAACCGTTTTAACATCTGAAACTGTAATTTCTAATGATTGACGACGAATTTTAACACGCTTTAATTGCTCGAATGACTTATCAGGCATGCCTTTTGGCAACTGAACATAAGTATGCTTGTCATGTAAATTAATCGCACCAATGTAGCTGCTATCTAATGAAATCTCATTAGCGATCGCACCAACGATATCTCCAGGACGAGCACCATGTTCTTTACCTACTTCTAGGCGGTATGTTTGCCAATCAACGTCCGTACGGTTAACTTTGACCTTACGAGGAGCACGTTCGCCACCGCGATCTGCACCACGCTCTTTACCGCCGCGGCTTTCATTACGACCGCCACGACTTTCGTTACGACCACCGCGGTCATTTCTACTATCACTTCTGCTATCACTACGTTCACGAGTTTCGCGACGAGGTTTTGGATCTTCTTTCGGTTGTAGTGGTTGATTCAATTGTTTTTGGAACAATAAAGCAGCGGCTAAGTCAGTCATAGAAAGCTCTGATTCGTTCGCCATAGCTTCAACAATTTCACGCATGTTTGCTAAATCTTTATCTGCAACAATTTGTGCCATTTCAACACGTGTACGTTCAATACGTTTCTTACCAATTTCTTCAATGTTTGGTAATTCATAAGTGTTAATAACACCAGAAGTCAAACGCTCATAATGACGTAAAGAGTACATTTCACGTGGGCGTACAAAAGCAATTGACATACCTTCACGACCGGCACGACCTGTACGGCCAATACGGTGAACATAAGCTTCGTTGTCACCTGGTAAATCATAGTTAACAACTAAAGAAATACGTGGAATATCTAAACCACGAGCAACAACATCAGTCGCGACTAATATAGAAGACTTACCAGACTTCATTTGTTCGATACAACGTTCACGTTGTGCTTGGTTCATGTCGCCGTTCAAAGCTAATGCAGGGTAACCAGCACGCTCTAATTGTTCAGCAACCTCTACAGTGTCGCTACGCGTACGAACAAAAACTATCATCGCATCATAATCTACGATTTCAGCTATACGTTCTAAAGCAGTAATTTTACGAATGCCGCTAACTTTCCAAGCAAACTGAGAGATATTTGCTTTTGATTGTTTAACTGCAGCAATTTTAATATGTTCAGGATCTTTTAAGAAACGATTAGCAATTTTACGAATCGCTGGTGGCATTGTTGCAGAGAACAAAGCCATTTGTGTAGTTTCTGGTAAGTGATCAAGGATCCATTGGATATCTTCTAAGAAACCCATGTTAAGCATTTCATCTGCTTCATCAAGTACACAAAAAGATAAGTTACCTAATTTAAGACTTTTACGTCGTAAATGGTCCATTAAACGGCCAGGAGTACCTACAACGACTTGAGCTCCACGCTCTAATTGTTGAAATTGTGGCTGGTATGATTGACCGCCGTACAAAGTAGCAACAAGTAAACCTTTCATGTTTTTACCGAAGCTTTCAATGGCTTCTGCAACTTGCATTGCTAATTCACGTGTTGGTGCTAAAACCATTAATTGTGGTTTTTTCAATGATAAATCAATTTTAGCTAGTGCAGGTAAACCAAACGCAGCAGTTTTACCTGTACCTGTTTGTGCTTCACCTAATACATCTTTACCCGCTAATAATGGGGGAATAGTTTTTGCTTGAATATCAGTTGAATTTTCAAAACCGATAGATTTTACAGCAGATAATAAAGTTTCAGGCAAGCCTAAAGAATCAAAGCTCACAGGAGCATCGTTAGAAGTAGTCATAAATTTTGTCTTCTCTTATGGCGGAATAGGTTAAAAGTAACCAAGTCATCCCGCATATATATACGAGGAAACCACCAGGAAGACTTAAGGCACGTTCACTAAAGAACATAGGGCTAATAAAGAAATATCAGCTAAGAAGTCTATTGGGCGGAAAACCCCACTCATTTCGTATTAGGTTGAAAATACCAATACTTTCAAAATACAAAGTACCTTCATAACACCCTTGACGAGGCGCGCATTATACAGCTCTTAATGAAACATTCAAGTAATATATCCACGGATCGTACAAAAAACCTCCAAAAGAGTATTTATTCTAATTATTAGTCCAAGCTCCAATTGGAGAACTTGAACTTATTTGGCATAATAAATTATTACTTATACTGCTTAACTATCAATTTCAAAGGCACCTTTCACATTATTCACTTTCAAACCACCTGAACCACCCTCAATTATTTTTAAACCACCAGCATCTTCAATATTAATATCTCCAGAGCCGTCATCAAGCGTAATAGTCCCCTTCACATTATTTACAGTTAGGTCGCCTGAACCATCTTCAATATTTGCATTGCCACTAATTCCACTGGCATAAATATTTCCAGAGCCATCATCTATAGATATATCGCCGTCAATTTCAATGAGGGTTATTTCTCCTGAGCCATCTTGAATAATTACGTTCCCTATTATATCGTTTAGTTTAATACCACCTGATCCATCATTGATATTTACTGAACCAATAATATTAGAGATATCCATCCCACCAGAGCCATCCTTTATTTCAAGCATCATGCGAGCTGGAATAGTCACCACAAGATTAATACGTGGTGAGTTGCCACCCCATGATACCGTATGATTGTTTTTTGCGATAAGCAAAGCCGTTGAACCTGAGTCCGATAATTCAAATTCATAATTTTCATTCGATCTTGAATTGGTATAAATGTCAGCCATTACACTAATTTCAGTTGTTTGGTCAGAGCCTTTTATAATTAAGCCACCGGCACCCACTTCAATATCAAGTGTTTTCAATGAACTCGCAGAAAGTTTCAGCTCTTTCTGCTGATGAACATTAGCATGTGATGGAGAAGCGATAACAATACAGCCATTTAGCATCAACACCGTAGATAGTATCAATGAGATTAGAGTGAAGGGACGATCGAGCGATTGACGTGCAAACATAAGATATTTCCTATTATTTTAGTGTTATTCAAAACTTATTTTATAAATAATAATCAAATATCACGCCAATTATTTTATACAATAAAATCAAATACATATACACACATCAAGTTATAACCTCTTCAGATAAATAATCATTTAGTCAGAATGACGACTAAATAGTCTGTTTTCAACAACAAACAAGTTATCGATAAATAAACTGATTGACCAAATCAGGAAAAACGCCAAGTAAAAGGGTGACTATTAAAAGAGTAAACAAAAATAGTTGCTTACCAGTTGTGACTAAATAAACACCACTTACATCAACATTTTGATTTTCAATCACTCGGTCATTTTTAAATAAAGTAAAGATTACCGGTAAATAATAAGCTAATCCAATACCACTACCAATGACTAAGCCTGAAATTAACCACCATGATTTAAATAAAACGGCTTGATTTAATAAATAAAACTTTCCAATAAAGCCCATTGTTAATGGAATACCGGCTAAGCCTAATATTGAGAAAATAATTAATACAGCCGATAAGCGATTTTTCCAAAACATACCTTGCCAGTCAATAATATGAATATCTCTATCTCTATCCACATTACTTCTGTTTTTCTCAGAGATTAATAAAACAGTAAATATAGCAATATTAGCTAATAGATAAGCAAATAAATAAAACAATGCACTTTGCCATGCAAAGTCCGTATTTTCTAAAGAGGATACAGTTAAAACAATGAGTAAGTAGCCAAAATGAGCAATAGATGAATATGCCATTAATCGTTTAATTTTTTGTTGTCTAAGGGCTAAAATATTACCAACAAGCATCGAGAGAAGTGCGACTGCAGTAATAATTTCAATGAAGCTTTCATGAATAAAGTAATTTTGTGAAAAACAACATTTTATCAAGACAGTAAACATCGCCACTTTTGAAACCGTTGCCATGAGTAATGTAATAGGTGTGGGTGAGCCTTGATAAACATCAGGTGACCAAAAATGAAAGGGTGCAAGCGATAGTTTAAAAGCGATACCTGAAAATAGTAATAAAATACCGACACTGTTAAATATTTGTACGGGCTGTTCACTAAAAGGCATTACATTTGAACTCACTGCAAAACTTAAATTACCTGTTTGACTATAAATAAAGGCAATACCCAGTAGCATAAAACTTGACGCTGTAGCACTTAATATCAAATATTTAAAACCGGTTTCCACCGCGTATTTATGTTCACGAAAATAGCCGACTAGACCCACTAAGCTGATTGACAATAATTCAAAACCTAAAAATAAACTTGCAAAATGGTCGCTAACCACCAGTATCCCAGCCCCTAAAACCACTAATAAAATTAACAAATAATATTCGTCATGTACTTCTACTTCCGACTTTAATACAGAACGACTTAAACTAACGACAACTATTGCTGAAAAACAGATTAAAACAAAGCTCAGATAACTAAATCGGTCAACACGCAATAGCGTGGTTATTTGGGTCCCACTACCGACGAGTAAATCACCACTGAGCAAATGAAGAGTTAACAATAAAGTAGAAAACAAAATGAATTGAGTAAATAGGGCAATCATTTTTTGTGAACGCTGCCAAGCGATCAGCAATAATGACAACACAACACCAAACGAAAGCAACAGAATTGGTGATAAGGCGACAAACATTTGCGTACTTAATATAACGCTGTTAGCTATTTCAGGAGATGTACTCATCAGATAACGCCTCGAAAGTATTGTAAAACAAAATTAGGATATAGGCCTAAAATAACAAGTAATATCAATAAACTACTGCTAATAATAAGTTCGCGAAATGATAAGTCTCGTACGATTTTGGAAGAACTTCCTTGAAATGTTTTTTGAAACAAAACCATGCCATATATTGCCGAGCCTATTAACCCAAAAGCCGCGAGTATCACCATAAAAGGAAATACTTTGAAAGCTCCTACTAAGCTTAAAAATTCACCAACAAAGTTAGCTAAGCCCGGCAGACCAAAAGCTGCAGCGGCAAACGCAAGTCCAAAACCTCCCATGCGAGGTGCACTTTGCCAGAATCCCCCCATATCACTTAAATTTCTTGAGTGGATACGTTGATAAATCATACCTGCCAGCGAAAATAATGCCGCACTACTTAAGCCATGCGCAACCATAGTAACAATAGCACCTTGGTAAGCAATTTCATTAAAGCTGAATAATGCCAACATGACAAAGCCCATATGGCTAATACTGCTATAGGCAACCAAGCGTTTAAAATCACTTTGGGCAAACGCCATTTTTGCACCATACAAAATACTAACAACGCCAAGTGTTACCGCTATAGGAGCGAAATTTTCACTCGCTTGAGGAAAAAGCTCAATAACAAAGCGTATCAAGCCATAGGCGCCTGTTTTCAATAATACCCCAGCTAATAACACACTACCCGCAGTGGGGGCTTGGGTATGGGCGTCAGGTAACCAACTATGTAAGGGAACAGAAGGTAATTTCACTGCAAAAGCAATAAAAAATCCCAACATGAGGTATTGCGCTATGTCATCATTAAGTTCGAGGACTAACCAGTCTTGATAAGAAAAGCTTAAATCCCCCAATTGTTGTTGATAAATATAAGCCATTGCAATAATAGCCACAAGCATTAATAGGCTACTAACTTGTGTAAAGATGAAGAACTTTATCGCTGCAAAATAACGTTTTTCATGGCCCCAAATGGCAATAATAGCCGTCATAGGGAGTAGCATAACTTCCCAGAAAAAGAAGAATAAAAACATGTCTACCGCAGAAAAAACACCAATAATCCCGACAAAAGTGGCCAGTAAATTAAAATAATAAAAACCTGCTTTTTCTTGTATTTCATCCCATGAAACTAAGATGCAAATTACTGCGAGGAAGAAGGCCAGAATAATGAGCGTAATACTTAAATGATCAAGGGCAAGTGCATAATTGATATTTAACGAGTTGATCCAAGGAACTTGCGTGATCGTTTGTAACGTTAGAAAACTTAACGGTGATAAATATACCGAGAAAGAAAAAATAAAGGCAAAAGCAATGACACTAACTAAAGCCATCCATTTTGCTTGAAATTTCAGTCCTAAAAAGGTTTTATTATCAGTATACCACGCGAGACTGCCACTTAATAACAAGCCAAAAATAACGAAAGTTAGCATCATAAAATCACCACTAAAATCAAGCCAACCATAGATAAACCGAACGTGGCGGCAAACCAGCGTAAACTACCGTTTTGACTAGCGGATAATATATCTCGCCAAATCCCCACATACCGAGCGGATAACATGATCAGTTGATCAAATAAGTCCCGGCGATTTAATTCGGCGATAAAGCAATAAGGTTTAACTAAAAGAAAACGATAAATAACATCAAAACCTAAACCATTACGACAAAACCCCACCCAAGAAGATTGGCTTTCTTCAAGTGAAGTAATGCCTTTATTGCGATAACGCTTAAAGTAAAACCATGAAAACGCGATACCAATAAAAGGTGTGAGAATCGCGACAATATGCAACCAGTCAGGCGATAGCTCACTTTTATTATTTACAGGTAAAACCATCGATAGATCCACAGTAAACAAACCGCCAAATAATGACAATAAGGCTAAAAAAACTAAAGCTGTGCGTAATATGTAGTTAGTGTCAACATGTTCGCTGATCACTAAGTCCTTAGGGAAACGCTGATCACCTAAAAACGCTAAAAAGAATAATCGACAACTATAAATACTGGTGAGTAATGCGCCTAAAATAGCGCACCACCACAAACTTGCGCCTGCGGTTGGCGAAGACCATAAACTCGCAATAATAGCTTCTTTAGAGAAAAATCCAGATGTTCCGGGTAAAGCGACTAAGCACGACAAACCAATAAAAAATAGAGCACTCTCAAAAGGAAGTTTCTTTAATAACCCTCCCATTTTAAAAAGATTTTGTTGATGATGTAACGCTAGAATAACAGCGCCAGCCGTTAGAAATAATAAAGCCTTAAAGAAGGCGTGTGTCATTAAATGAAAAACACCTGCCGACCATGCTCCTGCACCAAGTGCCAACATCATATAGCCTATTTGGCTCATTGTTGAATAGGCTAAAACACGCTTAATATCTGTTTGTGCTAAAGCGGCAACACCTGCGAGTAGCAAAGTAATAACGCCTAACCAAGCAACATAAGTCATGACTTCTGGAGCCATTATAAATACACCATTCATACGGGCAATTAAATAAACACCTGCCGTAACCATTGTTGCGGCATGAATAAGTGCACTTACTGGTGTGGGTCCGGCCATGGCATCGGGGAGCCAAGTTTGTAATGGCAATTGTGCTGACTTACCTACCGCGCCGCCGAGTAATAATAAAGCAGCCCAATAAGCATCACTAGGTTCATTGTTTGCTAAAGACAGTGAAAATACATCGGAGGTTTGCGCAAGCTGGTTAATTTCAACAATATTTAAACTTGAGAGGGATTTAAATAATAAAAACAAACCTATCGCCATGGCGGTATCACCAATGCGGGTAACAATAAAAGCTTTACGTGCCGCCAATACATTACTTTTTTCCTGGTACCAAAAACCAATCAACAAAAAGCTGCATAGACCTACGCCTTCCCAGCCTAAATAGAGTAAAACTAAGTTATCCGCTAATACCAACACCAACATAGCAACAATAAATAAATTCATGTACGCCATAAATCGTGTGAAGTTTTCATCATTCTTCATATAGATAGCGGCAAATAAATGAATAAGAAAACCCACCCCCGTCACCACTAAAATCATCACTGCAGAAAGTGCATCAAGGTAAAAGCTCACATTAACCTTAGCACTGCCAATTGAAAACCATTGCCACAAGTGCGACGTAATAACGTTAACTTCACTTGTTGATAGTTGAGCGAACAATACTAAACTACAAAGTGCTGACAGTCCCATTGCGCCAACACTTAGCCATGATGCTACTGCCCAAGAAAGTCTTTTTCCAAAACTGATCAATACTAAAAAACTGAGCAGCGGATATAACGGTAAACTTGCTAATAAGTTCATGGTTCACTACCCTTTCATTTTACTGAGTACGTCAATATCTAACGTTCGATAATGTCGCTGCATACGTATTAATAACGCGAGCCCCACAGCAACTTCTGCCGCCGCCAAGGTTAAAATTAACATAAACATAATTTGTCCATCTGCTTCTTGCCAGACACTACCCGCGCCAATAAAAGCAACACCTACAGCATTAAGCATGACTTCTAAACTCATTAACATAAACAACGTGTTTTTACGAACAACCACACCAACAAAGCCAATAGTAAATAACAGGCTTGATAGTATTAAGACATGTACGAGAGGGATATCCGTCATAACCGTCCTCCCTGATGTTCTGGTTTAGCATAATGATAACCGGCGACTAAGCCTGCTAATAATAAAAAAGAGGCGATTTCGACCGCCAATAAATAAGGTCCATAAAGCAAAATCCCCACTTGCTTTGCATCAACCACGTTATGACTTAATTGCAGTGTGAGTTCACTGTTATCAATGACAAAAACCAGTTCAATTAATAACAATGTACCCAAAAGTATAGGTCCAAACCAAAGTGATAATCCTCTTGATTGGGGGGCATGTATTGTTTCATCAACACCTAAGCCAAACATCATTACCGCAAAAACAAATAAAACTAAAATAGCGCCAGCATAAACAATCACTTCTAAACCGGCGGCAAAAGGTGCACCCATTAAATAAAAGCACACAGCAACCGCGAGTAAAGAAATCACTAAATATAATAATGCGTGTACTGTGTTTTTCCCCGTCACCACTTTTAAGCTCGCGATAACTGCAATACTTGCGGCTAAATAGAATAAACCTTCAATTGAAGCAAATAGACTCATGGCATTAATCCTTTAATATCAATAGGAGGACGTTCTTGTTCAGCGTCTCCTTTGCCTTTATTTGCGACTTTAATACCACTGTGGTGATAAAAATTATAGTCGTGGTATTTTCCCGTACCGTTAATTAACAAATGCTCTTTTTCATAAACTAAGTTTTTACGGTCATATTCAGCTAATTCAATGTCTGGCGTTAACTGAATCGCATACGTTGGGCAAGCTTCTTCACAAAAACCACATAAAATACAACGAGAAAAATTAATCCTAAAAAACTCTGCCCGCTTACGGCCGTCATCGTCAATAGTTTGTTGTAATGCGATACAATCAACCGGACAAGCAACCGCACATAAGTTGCAACCAACGCAACGCTCTTCACCATCAGGGTCCCGTGTCAGAACAATTCGTCCACGATAACGTGGTGCCAAATATGGTTTTTTTTCAGGATATTGCACGGTATCTGCTTTGGTAAATGTGTGTTTTAGCACTAACCACATTGTACGTATTTGACTTAACATTTCAGCCTCCTACTCACTCTTTCCCTTCGACTAACCTGCTCATTGAAATAAATGTTCATCAAAGTATTCCCCCTAAACGTAAAGCTGCCGTAATTAATAAATTAACTAAAGCAACAGGTAGCATAACTTTCCAACCAAATGCCAATAGTTGGTCAAAACGCGGACGCGGTAGTGAAGTTCTTAATAAAATAAAAAAGAAGACAAAAAATAGAATTTTTAAAATAAACCACACTAGGGGTGGTAGCCAAGTATCTAGAGGTGAAGGCATTAACCACCCACCAAAAAACAACACCACAGACATGGCAGAAATAAGGGTAACGCTTAAGTATTCACCTAAGAAAAACAGGGCAAATTTCAAACCTGAGTATTCTGTATGGAAACCTGCGGTGAGTTCGGTCTCAGCTTCAGGTAAGTCAAAAGGTAAACGATGGCTTTCGGCAACACCAGCAATAAGAAAGACAAAGAAACCAATAAACTGGCTTTGTATTAACCAACCATCAGTTTGTGCTAACACGATTTCTCGCAAATTAAAGGAGCCTGTTAATAGCACTACGCCCATCACAGATAAGCCCATAAAAACTTCATAACTTACTGTTTGCGCTGCGGCGCGCATTCCTCCTAGCATCGCATATTTAGAATTTGATGCCCAACCAGCTAATACAACGCTATAAACAGATAATGACGCCATCGCGAGGAAAAATAACAAACCTATATTTAAGTTTGAAACGCCTATATCCGGTGTGAATGGAATAACGGCAAAACTCATTAATACACATACCGCTCCGATGACGGGTGCAATGGTAAAAACTAAACGGTCACTAAAAGGCGGGATCCAATCTTCTTTGCCTAAAATTTTCAGTAAATCAGCTAATGATTGTAATATTCCAAATGGGCCAACACGATTA
>JASDWX010000098.1:0-24611 GCA_041890515.1 Alteromonadaceae bacterium | reverse complement strand
CTTGCCATATACCGATCATTCTCCTTTCAACCCAAACTAATGTTGCCGCTATCGGGATCAACAACGCAATAATGATCGTTATTTCCAGTAAGTGCCAAAGCATTTCAGGTTTCATCTAAGCCTCCAGCGACAAAACGAATCGGGATATGTTGGTCAAAACTTTTCAGTTGTTGAAGCACTTTTTTCTGAGAATCTTTCGCTTGTTGATAAAGACGTTGTCGATTATTTTGTTGCTCAACTACATCAACATTTATAGCTTCAGCTAGTTTAATATTGATACCGGTGTTTTTATTGGCAAGTTCATTAATATCGCCATAAGCTAAATGTTCTGGTAGGTTTTCATCGTAGTTTAATCGACCAATAATGTTTTCATTTTCGGTGATTATTTTTAGCCACTGTCCATTATTCCACCCTTTGCGTTCAGCCAATTTTTTTGATAAACAAAGGGTGAAATGTTTATCGGGATCATGTGTCAGTATTTGAAACTCTACCGTATTGGCCGACTGCCAATCTCCTTTAAATAAAGAGCCCTGTGGAAAATAAAACAGTGGTGAGTTATCAGGTTCGACTTTATTTTCAGTTCTTTCTTCGCCATCAGGTGTTAAGCCGCTAAGTGAATGCTTAAAATATAGATAATTTTCATTTTTATTATCATTGATGATTGGTCCGTCAATCTCGACCTGATAATGGTTAATTGATTCATTGGAGTTCCAACCTGGCGCCCAAGTAAATGGCATCGCATTATTGGTATTGGGTTTATTACCTTCCATCGAGAAACGATAAAGCAACTCTTGATCTTGAGTAACTTTAGGCTCATGAATAGAAGAATTAGCCGCTTGTGAGGTTCTTCCACTGCCACGCGTTGTCATTCGAGCCACAGGATCATTATTAGGGGGGGGATTCGCCAACGGCCAATCAGAAAGTGACTCTTCAAAATAACGATGCAATTGATCTAAGTTATTAATGGGTTCGAGATTTTTTTTACGTAGTATCGCCGTTGCCATTGTTGATGATTCAAAAGACTCTTCAATCAACGCTAGCCATTTCCAGCTGTCTAAAATAGGTAATGCTGGAGAATGCACCTGGTTATATCGTTGTACTAATCCTTGGTAATTAACATAATGCCCGTTACCTTCACTGACTGCGGCAACCGGCAAAACAATATCAGCAAAGTCGGTTACTCTGCTATGAGTATGGTCAAGCACGATAACAATGTCAGCAGCCTCTCTTATCTGCGTTAGTTCATCATCGGTGAAAGCCGCTAACTCCTGCTCTAAACAAATGATTCCATCAACTTCTTTTGCTGTGAGCTGATTTAAAACCTGCTCAGTTGATAAAGAGCGCTTATCAAGTAATGACAAGAGTCCAAAACTATTACTCGCGGCTGACAATACAACTAAATTTAATTTTGTCTTTAATTTTTCTTGCGTCAAGCAATGAGTTAGTTTTTCAATTGCAGCTAATATTTTCACGCTCGCTAAGCTATCACCCGTCACAACTAAAGGTTTTTCTGCCGCCATTAATTTATGGGTTAAACGGCTAATAAAAAGTTGCTGGTTGGTCGAGAGTTTCGATAATTTTTTTTCATGTTCATTGTTGAAGTTTTCATTAATTAATGAGTATATAGCGTTAGTAAGTACCAACACCATTTGTTCAATGTCATCAGGACCTAATAGTAAGTGCTGTTCGGTGAGTTCATCCAGTTTCGTTGCTGTGGTGTGTATTGAAAAGAAAGGCGTATTAAGTTTGCCGCTGATCGTACGCACCGCACTGTCTTGCCATGAAACAACACCCAAGCCTGCGGCTTTATCAATACCGGCATTACGGCAAGCTTGCCTAATTGATAATGCCATTCTTGGTGATGATTTTGTAATATCTTCCCCAATAATAAGAATAAAATCACATTTTTCAATATCACTAAGGCTGAAAATTTCACCACTTAGTTGCGCTTGCTGAAGAAGCTTTTGCTGTACACTTGCCACCTTCATCTTTTGATGGCTATACCCTGCTGAAAAATAATCTTCGCCGACAATTTTCTTTAAATATACATTAGCTTCTAGTGATGCGCGCGCCGAACCAATACCAATAAAGCGTTTACCACGAAAATGTGCCAGCGCTTTTGATACATCTAAACGGCTTAGTTGTTCGGGAGACTGTTGATTAATGCCTTTAGCTTTTTTAATGCGCTCTTCACCATTGACAAAACCAATACCATAACGGCCGCGATCACATAAAAAGTAACCATTTATATTGGAATTATAACGATTCATCACGCGTCGAACCGAACCATAGCGTTCACCAATACTGGTATTACACCCCACAGAGCAATGTGCACAAACAGAAGGCGCTGATTGCAAGTCCCACTTACGCGTATAATGTGCAGAAAATACTTTGTTAGTAAAAACCCCTGTTGGGCAAACTTCCACTAAGTTTCCGCTAAATTCACTTTCTAAAGTACCGTCTTTTTGTCGGCCAAAATAAACCTGATTTCTTGAGCCGTAGACGCCAAAATCTTTCCCGCCAGCATAGTCATTATAAAAACGCGTACATCGGTAACAAGTAATACAACGATTCATTTCATGGCCAACGAGTTCGCCTAAATTTTGATTGTTAAACGTGCGTTTACTGCCTTGATAATCTCGTGAGCTATGACCTGTCATTACGGTCATATCTTGTAAATGACATTCACCACCTTCAGCGCAAACTGGACAGTCGTGAGGATGATTAGTCATCATGGCGCTGATCACCTGTTCTCTAAATTTTTCAGCACTATTCTCTTTTAAACCAATACGCATACCATCACTGACTGGTGTCATACACGCCATAACCAAACGGCCACGTGTATCATTTTCATCTTGATACTGGGTAACAGCACACTGTCGACAAGCACCGACTGACCCCATCGAAGGATGCCAACAAAAATAAGGTAGATTGAGTTTTTGAGATAATACGCCAGCAAGTAAGTTATTATCTTTACTGACTTGATAAGCAACATTGTCGATATATACGGTGACGTTCTGTGAAATGGCCATTTTTTTATCACCCATGACAATGTCCTTTAAGCTTGGTTTTTTGAGCGGTATTTTGCTTATATGAGCAACAGCCGTGATCAATGTGTTGTTCAAAATCATCAAGAAAATAGCGTAAAGCACTTTTTAAGGGTTCAACCGCGCCAGGAGCAAGCGCACAATGTGTCTTCCCTAACCACATAAAATCACAGAGGTTATGCAAGGTATCAAGGTCTTCTTTGCGGCCAGTACCATTTTCAATACGCGTGAGTACCTCAACAGCCCAAGGTGTGCCATCACGACATGGAGTACACCAGCCACATGACTCTTGAGCAAAAAATTTAATTAAATTAAGCACCATGGCGACCGGGCAGCTATTATCATCTAAAACAATTAAACCACCCGTACCTAAACGGCTACCCGCTTTGGAAATGGAGTCAAAGTCCATTGGGGTATCAAGGTGCTCGGGTAAAAGAAAATCGGTTGATGCACCGCCAGGTAATAACCCACGTAATTTTAGGCCATCGGCCATACCCCCCGCATGCTGATATAATATTTCTCGTATCGTTGTGCCCATCGGCAATTCCCATAAGCCAGGCGTTTTTACTCGCCCACAAGCGGCGTAAATTTTAGTACCTGAGTCGCTATCCGGTGATAGCGCTTTAAACCATGCGGTGCCATGTTTAAGGATATGAGGTAAATTACTTAATGTTTCGACATTATTAACCACGGTAGGTTTGCCAAATAATCCACTCATTTGAGGAAAAGGGGGTTTAGCTCTTGGGATTGCTCTTCGCCCTTCAAGAGCATTAATCAATGCAGTTTCTTCACCACAAATATAACGACCTGCACTGGTGTGTACGTATAAATCGAAAGAAAATTGGGTGCCTTGAATATTTTTTCCTAACCAGTTGTTTTGATAAGCTTCGTCGATAGCTTGCTGTAAACGCTGAGCCGCGAGGTGATATTCGCCGCGTAAAAAAATATATCCACGATTTGCCACCATGGTATAAGCGCCAATAATCATCGACTCTACTAATTGATGAGGAACACCCTCTAATAAGTAACGGTCTTTGAAAGTGCCCGGTTCCATTTCATCGGCATTTGCTACAAGGTATTTAAATTCGGGGGCATTATCGTCATTATCGTCAAACATCGGGACACAGCTCCATTTCATCCCTGTTGGAAAACCTGCACCTCCGCGCCCTTTTAACCCTGAGTCACTGACTAAGTCTAAAACTTGCTTGGGGCTATATTCATGCAATGCTTTACTTGCCCCTTGATAACCGCCTTCACTCATATAATCACTCAATGACAGTGGCGATTTCAGATTGACTAAATGGGTGAGTGGACGCATAGCTTCAGTCATGTTTACTCTCCTGCTTTGCTAAATCACCTAAGATTTCAACAACATTTTCAGGGGTTAAAGATTGATAATGTTGCTTACCTATCATCATACTTGGCGCTTTATCGCAGCCGCCTAAACAAACATTACTTAAAAAAGTGAATTTACCGTCGTCAGTCGTTTGCCCATACTCTATACCTAAGTGGGATTTTATCGTTTGATAAATTTGTTCATACCCCGTTAAATGACAAGCAACGCTATCGCATAAGTGAATGACAAACTGCCCTACGGCTTGGCGATAAATTAAATTATAAAATGTAGCAACACCTTCAAGCTCGGCTTCTGGCATATTCAATAAATCTGCAATGGCATATAAACTCTCGTCACTTACCCACCCTCGATGCTCTTGTATTATTTTTAAGGCTTCAATACCTGCAGCTTCTCGCGTTTCCATAATACTGACTTCGTGCTCTATCTCAGCCACCTCGACAGTTGATAAATATTGTCGATAATCGATGGTAACGGTGGATATATTTTCCATGGAGATAATGTTACTTTTCATATTTAATCCCTATCTGTCAACATCGGCCATGACATAATCGACACTGCCTAAGGTAGCGATTAAATCAGCGACCATCTGCCCTTTACTGATTAATGGCAACATTTGTAAATGTGCAAAACTTGGCGTGCGAATGCGCGTGCGATAACTCATGGTGCTACCGTCACTAATCAGGTGGTAGCCCATAATTCCTTTAGTGGCTTCAACACACATCGACACTTCTCCTGCGGGAATTACCGGTCCCCACGAGACATTGACAAAATGTGGAATTAAGCTGTCGATGTCTTGCATCGTTTTGGCCTTATCTGGAGGCGTAGTTTGAGGGTGTTCTGCTTTATAAGGCCCTTCAGGCATATTATTTAAACACTGCTCGATAATACGAATACTTTGCCGCATTTCTTCAACTCGCACTCGACAACGATCATAACAATCCCCCTTGTTACCAAGAGGTACTTCAAAATCAAATTGGTCGTAACCACTGTAAGGCCTTTGTTTACGAAGATCCCACGAATAACCTGTTGCTCGAAGTCCTGGACCTGTTATACCCCAATCAATAGCTTCTTGGCTTGAATAAGCGCCAACATCAACCGTACGGTTTTTCAAAATAGAATTTTGCATCACCATTTTTTCATATTCATCTAGACGCTTAGGTAAGTAATTCACATATTCACGAACCATTACATCCCAACCTTTGGGTAAGTCTTGAGCAATGCCGCCAATACGAAACCAACTAGGGTGCATTCTCGCTCCCGTAAAAGCTTCAATAATGCCAAACAGTTTCTCTCGGTCGATAAACATATAAAAAATGGGGGATAACGCGCCAATATCTTGAGCAAATGTGCCATAAAAAAGTAGGTGACTTAGAATCCGAAACATCTCTGATGTCATAATACGAATAACTTTTGCGCGATCAGGCACAGTAATACCCGCAAGTTTTTCCACCGCCATGACATAGGGAAAGTTATTCATCACCCCTCCCAGATAGTCAATACGGTCGGTATAAGGAATATAGGTATGCCAAGATTGACGCTCACCCATTTTTTCAGCACCACGATGGTGGTAACCAATATCCGGTACACAATCTACAATTTCTTCACCGTCCATTTGTAAGACAATACGAAAAGCGCCATGTACACTAGGATGGTTAGGGCCAAGGTTCAAAAACATGAAGTCATTATCTTCATCTTTTCGTTTCATTCCCCAGGCTTCAGGATCGAACTGTAAGGCGGCTTGCTCTTTATCTTGTTGATACGGGGTTAAGGTGAATGGATCCATTTCTGTAGCACGGGCTGGATGTGTTTTTAATAACGGATGCCCCTCCCAAGTGTCCGGCATTAAAATTCGTCGTAAATTAGGATGGCCACTAAACGTTATGCCAAACATGTCCCATATTTCTCTTTCATACCAATTAGCATTTTGCCAAATATGGCAAACGCTTTCTAATGACTTGTCACTTGCTGGCAAAGCTACTTTAATACGTATATCTTGGTTTCTTTGGTAAGAACGTAAATGATAACTCACAGTAAAATCTTGTAAATGTGGAGCCCTATGCTCACGGGTCGTTTCATCAATACCCGCCAGATCAAAGCACATATCAAACGGTTGAACGAGTTCATTCTTCAGTACATTCATTAACTTAGTGAGTTGAGTTTTTTCAACCCAAAAAGTACAAATACCATCAACAATATTTTCAATAGCCGTCACTGCCTTCAGTTCTATATCAGATGCTTGGGCAAGTATCTCTGCTTTTAATTCTATATTATATTTTGTATGATGTTCTGGTACATCAAGCGTATTTTCTGATGAACCCCAATGCCAATCTTTACTTGCTTTTATATTGAACTCAGCCATGAATTAAACGCCCTACCTTATTATTGATTTTATTTATTTTGGTTTTTTTTAACACCTGTCAGGGGGATCTAAGGTAGTAACGTCAATGCGCTCTTGTTGTTTTATATCGCGTAATGAAGGTTTAGCAATTTGGCTAACATTCTGTTCACCAACAGTCCAACTTAAGGGTCTGGGTTGGTGTTCAATGCTATTTTGTAAAAGTAATAACGCTTCAAGTAGGGCTTCAGGTCTTGGCGGACACCCAGGCACATAAACATCAACAGGAATAAACTTGTCTACGCCCTGTACAACACTGTAAATATCATACATGCCGCCAGAATTAGCACATGAGCCCATAGAAATAATCCATCGAGGCTCTAGTAGCTGGTCGTACAAATGTTGTATAACCGGTGCCATCTTTCGAAAACACGTACCAGAAATAACCATTAGGTCTGCTTGACGAGGTGTTGCGCGAATGACTTCAGCACCAAAACGCGCAATATCGTGACGCGATGTAAAGCTAGTCGCCATTTCGACATAACAACAACTTAAGCCAAAATTAAACGGCCAAATAGAGTTTTTTCTTCCCCAATTAACCATGTCATCGAGTTTCGCCATCATCACACTACGGTTTAATTCTTCTTCTGAAATTCCTTTAGCTTGCGACATTTCTTCATCAAGCTTTGCTTTTGTTAGCGACCATTCCATGATTAATCTTTCCTTACATGTTCAGCAGATTGCTGGTGACGAAATGGTAAATGGCGATGTTTAAGCTCTAAAGCGCCAATACGAATGATATAAATCAGCCCCGCTAATAATACACCGATAAAAATGCTAGCTTCGATAAAGCCTGCCCAACCGACTTCATCAAAGGCAATAACCCAAGCAAACAAATAGATTGTTTCTAAGTCAAAAATTACAAAAAAAATGGCGTATAAAAAGAAGTGATTGGTAAAACGTGTATGATTATTATTACTCGAAGATCTGGCGGCAATTATGCCAGACTCATAAGGGGTGTTTTTTGCACGACTGCGTGTTTTAGGGCCCAGGATATGAGATAACAACATCATGGCAATGAGCATGACAATAAGAATAAGAAAATATGCCGCTATCGGCCATATTTCAGCGTTCTGATTAGATAAATTCACACGAACTCCTCAATAAGCTTTCATCATCTAAAAATGAAGAAAGCTTTAACGATAGACAGCATACTTATCGAAAAATATTATTATTATCTTAAAGCTATAACGAAAATATGAGATACCGTAAATAGCTTGGACTGTTAACTGTCCGTGTTAGCTTACTTAAGACAATTACCCGTATGTAAACGGTAAAAGCCTTATTTAAGTGACTTACGTTGAGTATAGAAAAGATTTAGAAATCTGCACAATAATCATTCAATTTAAAATGATAAATAACTATTTTTTCAGACATTTATAGAGGGAGGAATGAGAGGTAAACCGCACGCTGACTACTCGTCAGCGCCATTTAATAAATCTGAAAAAAGTGAAAGTTTATTCAAGACCAGCGCATGAATAGATTTTCTTGGATAGCGGCCTATTTTACTAATTTTTCCAGCAGATTCATTCATTAACAATTCTAGTGCTTGATCAATGTCTTCAACCGCATAAATGGAAAACTGCTGATTTTTAACGGCTTCAATCACTTCGTCGGCTAACATCAAGTTATTGACATTGGTTTTAGGAATTATAACCCCTTGCTTACCCGTTAAACCTACGTCTTTGCATAAGCGATAAAAACCTTCAATTTTCTCATTAACACCACCAATAGATTGTACTCCACCGTGTTGGTTAATTGATCCTGTAATAGCAAGCCCTTGATCAATTGGTAATAACGATATCGCAGAAATAAGGGCACAAAGTTCAGCCATTGAAGCACTGTCACCATCGATATGGCCATAAGATTGTTCAATCGCTAAGTTAGCAGAAATTGACACAGGGAAACCTTGACCGTATTTATGACCTAAATATCCCGTGAGTAATAACACACCTTTAGAATGAATAGATTTACCCAAATCGACTTCACGTTCAATATCAGTAACCCCTTCACTACCCGCATAAACAGTTGCAGTAATGCGAGCTGGCGTACCAAAAACACTATCACCAATCTCTAAAACAGTTAACCCATTTACTTTGCCTATGTGCTGTCCATCAATATCAATAAGCACTTGCTTTTCTTTTATCTCACCCAGCCACGCTTCACTCATACGGCCTGTTCTTCGCTGTTTAGCCGCTAATGCCAAGGTTACATAATTTGCCGTTAACTCACCTTCACTCCCTCCTTTATTCCAGAGGTAAAACGCTTCATCCAGTAAATCGTTAACTTGTACAATATTAGCTGAAATCTTATGCTGGTGCTCTGCACGTCTTAACGCATAACGAACGAGTTCAAGCACCGCTTCGTCACTAACATGCGGGTAATTATTTTTATAGGCACGTTGACGAATTAAGTGTGCATAGTCATTAAGGTTTTCTTCGTTACTATCAAGGTACTGATCAAAATCAGCCAATACACGAAATAGTTCAGTAAACTCTTGGTCATAATCTTGAAGCATGTAATAAATTTCAGGATCACCCAGTAAGATAACTTTCACTTTTAATGGAATTTTTTCTGGCTGTAAACTGAATGAACCCGGTTGACTATATTCTGAATAAGGACTTTCAATGGTAATTTCTTGTGATTTAAGTGCTAACTTCAACCGTGCCCATACCATAGGCTGATTCAACAGTTTATCCGCATCTAAAATTAAATAACCGCCATTTGCTTTATGTAAGGCACCCGCTCTTATTAACCGATAACTTGTATAAGTACTACCTTGAAAACTCGCAAAATCGACGTGACCAAATAAATTTTGAAATGTTGGGTTTTGCTCATATATAACAGGTGCGCCTGCATTACTTTCTTGTGGAACAAGTAAATTAGGTAAAAATTGCTCTACCATTAATTTCCGAGCATCTTTATCATTTCTGTTTTCAGTACTTTCATCGACGAGAATTTCTAATACCGTATCAACAACATGTGCTTTTACTTTCGACAAATATTTTAAAACACCTATATTACTCGCAAATTCATGTTCTAGTTCTTTTAAAAAGGGTCGGATAGCCTGCTCAGTTGTTTCATTTTTTAATTTACGTAACTTATCAGACGAAATTCGCTTCCATTGCGGTAGTTCAATCAGTTTTTCCGAAAGAAAATTCTCTAATTTATCTAACAACACATAAAAATCAGCACGTTTTCCCTCATCTAGGCTCGCAAATTCCTTATCATTTAATGGTTTACCATCCACTAAGGGAGAAAAACCAATTTCTCCATTTTCTTCAAACAATAAAACATTATCTTTCAAAGCGCTTTCTTCCACCTCGGAGATAGCTTTATCGTATTTCTTATTAAATTCTCTATCTACCGCTGACTTTTGGCGTTGATAACTTGGGTTATCAAATATTTCTGGAAATAAATCTAATAACTCATCAATAAAAGTATTAATGCGAGCGAGTAATTGTTTACCATCTCCTGCGCTTACATATAATTTATGTGGTGCATGGACATCATCAAAATTATTGATATAACACCATTCATGTGGCGTGTTTTCATCACCCGCGGTAACAGCTAACATTTGTTTTATTAATGTCTGTCGGCCAGTGCCATGTTCACCCATAGCGAAAATATTAAAGCCAAGGGCATCCATGGACAAACCAAATTCAAGTGCTTCTTTAGCACGGGTATGGCCAATAAAAATTTGTTCTACATCGGGTGTCACTTCACAATAGGTAAATTGTTTCGCAGATAACTGAGCAGTTAACTGCTCAACAGGTAAACGGGTTACTGATGACGTTGATGTAACGGTTGAAGGCATGCAATATCTCACTGATAACGCTTAAAAAACAGGCGGATTATAATAAATAATATAAATGTGATCAGTTTACTCTCATTTGCAATAATTAGTAAAACATTAGTCCAACACCTTCAATGTAAAACTAAGGAGAAAAAGATAAACGGATAAAAGAACGCCCACCACATGCAAAGCAGTCAGCTACATCAGAGGCATGGCTATAAGTGATTTTTTCATGACAGTTTTGGCACTCTAAAATACCAAACCCTATGAAATCACCACTTTGGTATTCTCCATGATGATTAAAATCTTCTTTAAGTTCCGACCATTCTACTTGCGACTTATCCGTAATATCCTGCATGTTTTTCCAGAATGATTCATTCATTAGCGCTAAATACAGCGAACCTTTAACATCTGCTTTATTTCGCTGAATAAACTCTTTGATATCCAAATGCAGATTATCAAGAAACTGCTTAACTTTCTCTTCAGGTAATTGCTCTGCCGCTTTAAGGTATAATTTGCTTTGTTCAACGCCCTCAACAATATCTGTAATTTCATGCTGATTAACGTCCTCAGCCCATGTCACTAATGCTTGGTAAAGATCTTGAAAAATACTGTTTTTTGATTTCATAACCGACTCCTCGACGACATATCATCAAAGTATAGCTAGACAATCATTTATAGAAAAAATTAATCACATAAACTTGTCGAAACTAAGGTATATAAGGTATTCTATCGCCATTATTTATATGCGTTCATGATCGCGGTCAATTTATATCGACAAGCTAATGAACACCACATTCTAAAGTGTTTGAGAAATCTTTAATGGAATCCATTTACAATCCCCAAGCTATCGAAGCGCAAGTTCAAAAATTCTGGACTGAAAACAATACTTTTAAAGCCGAAGAAAAACCCGGTCAAGAAAAATTCTACTGTCTTGCTATGTTCCCTTACCCAAGTGGACGTTTACATATGGGACATGTGCGTAATTATAGTTTAGGCGACGTTATTTCTCGCTACCAGCGTTTGCAAGGTAAAAATGTTATGCAACCTATGGGTTGGGATGCATTTGGTTTACCGGCAGAAAACGCAGCAATTAAAAATAAAACAGCGCCAGCAAAATGGACCTATGAAAATATTGATTACATGCGTAACCAATTAAAGTCATTAGGTTTTGCTTACGATTGGAGCCGTGAATTAGCGACATGTAAAAAAGATTATTATAAATGGGAACAATGGTTCTTTACTCAGCTTTATGAAAAAGGTTTAGTTTACAAAAAAAATGCTACCGTAAATTGGGATCCAGTTGACCAAACAGTATTAGCTAACGAACAAGTTATTGACGGACGCGGTTGGCGCTCTGGTGCCATTGTTGAACGTAAAGAAATCCCACAGTGGTTTATTAAGATCACTGATTACGCTGAAGAGTTATTAACTGACTTAGATCAACTAACTGAATGGCCTGAACAAGTTAAAACCATGCAACGTAACTGGATTGGTCGTAGCGAAGGCATTGAAATGACCTTTCAAGTGGAAGGTTCAAACGAAAGTTTTGATATCTACACCACTCGTCCAGATACATTAATGGGGGTAACTTACGTTGCCCTTGCTGCTCAACATCCGCTTGCTTTAGCTGCTGCGAAAAATAACAGTCTTTTAAGTGACTTTATTGCTGAGTGTAAAACCAATAAATCTACTGAAGCTGATATGGCGACGATGGAGAAAAAAGGTGCCGATACAGGCCTTAAAGCCATTCATCCATTAACAGGGGAAATTGTTCCTGTTTGGGCTGCTAACTTTGTATTAATGGACTATGGTTCTGGCGCTGTTATGTCTGTTCCTGGACATGACCAACGTGACTTTGAATTTGCAACTAAATACGGTTTAGAAATTACTCAAGTTATTGCAGGCACAGAAAACGACGACTTTAGCAAAGCGGCTATTACTGAAAAAGGCTTATTAATTAATTCTGGTGAATTTGATGGTTTAGATTTTGAAGCCGCTTTTAAAGCGATTTCAGACAGACTCATTAGTGAGAACAAAGGTAGTGTTAAAGTTAATTACCGTTTACGTGACTGGGGCGTTTCTCGTCAACGTTATTGGGGTACACCTATTCCAATGGTGCACTTAGCCAATGGAGAATCTGCAGCGGTCCCTTTTGACCAACTTCCCGTTGAATTACCTGAAGATGTCATAATGAATGGTGTAACTTCACCTATCAAAGACAACCCAGAGTGGGCTAAAACTACGCACAATGGTGAAGAAGCTTTTCGTGAAACAGATACCTTCGATACCTTTATGGAGTCGTCTTGGTATTACGCACGTTACTGTTCACCAAACGACGATACACAAATGCTTGATCCAGCCAAAGCGAATTACTGGCTTCCTGTTGATCAATATATTGGTGGTATTGAGCACGCTATTTTACATTTACTTTACGCACGCTTTTTCCATAAATTATTACGTGATGCGGGGTTAGTAAACTGTGATGAACCGTTCAAGAAATTATTATGTCAAGGTATGGTATTAGCCGAAACCTATTATCGTGAAGCAGAAAATGGTGGCCAAGATTGGATTGCACCTACTGATGTAGACGTTGAACGTGACGAAAAAGGACATGTTACCGCTGCTATTAGTAAACTTGACGGCCAACCTGTAATTTCTGCTGGCATGAGCAAAATGTCAAAATCTAAAAATAACGGCATTGACCCACAAGAAGTTATCGGGAAATATGGCGCAGATACGGTACGTTTATTTATTATGTTTACCTCACCACCAGAGCAGACACTAGAATGGTCTGACTCAGGTGTTGAAGGTGCGCATCGCTTTTTGAAACGTGTTTGGAAACTAGCCTTCGACTTTAGCGAAAAAATTAAAGAACATGGTCAAGTACCAACTTTAAATGAACTAACATTGAACGCTTCGCAGAAAACATTACGTCGTGAATTGCATAAAACCATCGCTAAAGTGAGTGACGATATTGGCCGTAGAAATACATTCAATACGGCTATTGCTTCAATTATGGAATTAATGAACCATTTATCAAAAGCGAAGTTAGAAAGCGTTGAAGATCGGGCCGTAATGCAAGAAGCCGTTCGTGCTGTAATTATCATGCTAACGCCAATTACCCCACACATGTGTCATGAAGTTTGGAAAACATTAGGTGACGCAAACAATGATAATACTTCAATAGAAGAAGCCTCTTGGCCAGTAGTTGACGAAAGTGCATTAGTGGAAGATGAAAAGTTAATCATCGTTCAAGTTAACGGTAAAGTACGCGCAAAAATTACCGTTTCAGCATCGGCGAGTAAAGATGAAGTCGAAGCGTTAGGGTTGAGTGATGAAACAGTTACACGCTTTACAGATGAAAAAACGGTTCGTAAAGTTATTTACATACCAGGTAAGCTTCTAAATATTGTTGCTAACTAATCGCCTAAAGGTCTTAAAATGAGCTACATGCACAGATCAATAAGAACACACAAAGTACATTCAGCTATTGCTGTTATTACTTTTTTAACCTTATTTTTATCAAGCTGTGGCTTTCACTTGCGGGGAGATTATTTGATGTCTCCCCAATTAAAAACCTTGCATATAAGTTCGACAGATAAGTTTGGTGAATTAACTCGCCTCGTCAAACAGCATCTGAGCTTAAATAATATCAAGTTAGTGCCGAGTCCAATAAAAGACATTCCTCAATTACGACTTTTAAAAGATAGCTTAAACCGGAGTACCTTATCCGTATTCCCCAATGGTCAAGTTGCGGAATATGAATTAATTTACACCGTTCGCTATCAACTTGCGATTTCTGTTGACGATATACGATCATTTGAGTTTGAACTTAGCCGTGATTATCAAGACGATCCGAATATTGCTCTCGCTAAAAGTCGTGAACTAAATTTAATGCTGCGTGAAATGCGTAAAGAAGCGGCTCATAAAATTTTACGCGAACTCTCTACGATAATCATCTAATGCGTATTTATCATAACCAATTAACTCATTCACTCAGTCAAGGCTTTAAGCCTGTATGGTTAGTTTTTGGTGATGAACCTTGGCAAAAAAATGACAGCTTAAATACCATAAAACAATATGGCCAACAGCAAGGCTTCAGTGAAGTTATTCGTTTTAGTGCTGATGATAAGTTTGACTGGAATTTATTGGTGCAAGAGTATCAAGCGATGAGCCTGTTTGCTGAGCAACGTATCATTGAAATAGAATTAGTGACAGGAAAAATAGCTGATGCAGGCAGTAAAATATTACTTAAACTCAGTGAAAATTTTCATCCAGACGTACAACTTATCTTTCATGGACCTAAAATTGATGCCCCGGGTCAAAAACGTAAATGGTTTAAGACCTTAGAAAAATTAGGTTGCTTTTTGCCTCTTTACGATATCGAAGGTCGTCAGCTACAACAGTGGTTAAATCAACAAATAAAACAACAACAGTTAAATGTTCATCATGACGTTATACCCCTGATGATAGAATTATTTGAAGGAAATTTACCTGCGTTAGAACAAGAGTTACAGAAATTTTCATTGTTATTTGGTGCTCAAATCATCACAAGTGAAGAAGCAGAAAAATTACTCATCAAACAAGCTAAGTTTAACGCTTTTCAGGTTGTTGATACCCTACTCAGTGGTAATCTTACTAAATGTATTAGTATGCTTGACCAACTGCAACACGAAGGTGCAGCCATTGGGCAGCTTGTTTGGGTTATTCATAAAGAGATTGCCCAGCTTTCCATTATGTTGGAACAGCTTGAACAAGGCGAGAGTATCGACAGTATTTATAAGAAATACCGTATATGGGATAAAAAGAAACCACTGTACCAATATGCACTTAATCATATTACTCGCGACAATATAAACCAAGCTCAAGCACGTTTAGCGCAAGCAGACTTGATCAGTAAAACCAGCAGTGATTTTAACCCTTTTATCTTGTTAGCTGATGTTTGCATTAGTCTATATCACGGACAAACCACAAAAAAATTCAATTTAGATTATGAATTCGAATAAGCCGAGACAGCCCAAGAAGAACATCGTAATAATGGGGGGAACATTTGATCCTATCCATAATGGTCATATTGAAACAGCTAAAGAAACTGCCCAATGGCTTAATGTAGACCACGTATTTCTTTTACCCGCACATATCCCTCCTCATAAAAGCTCAACCAGAGCGAATGCCATTCACCGCGAAAATATGGTAAAAATCATTTGTCAGCAACTGCCTTTATTTCAACTCGACGATAGGGAATTAACACGCAAAACCCCTTCATTTACCGTAACAAGTTTAGATGAAATCAAACAAGAACAGCCTGATAGTAAAATTTTTTTCATTATCGGTATGGACTCTCTGCTTAACTTTACGTCTTGGCATCAATGGCAAAAAATTTTATCATTGTGTCATCTTGTTGTGAATATTCGTCCTGGGTATCCTTTAAAGCAAATCAATACTGCAACGCAAGAATTATTAAAAAACCATCAAATAAGTAACATTAGCGGTATAACTCAAAAAGATGCTGGTGGTATCATTTTACATAAAAATCAATCGTTTGATATTTCTTCTAGTGAAATACGCGAACAATTGTCAAAGAAGACATTACGTACAAACCTTCTCCCCACTGCGGTACACAAATATATTATTGAAGAAAAACTCTATCAAAAAATAACTTCATAGTTACGCGCAGAAAAAAATAATGATATTATATCGCATTACTTTTTATATTAAGAGAATTTCCCTTGCAAGTTGAAGCGTTAAAAGCATTTGTTGTTGAAAAATTGGAAGACATTAAAGGTCGTGATATTACGATTTTAGACATTGCTAAAAAATCAGGTTTTGCTGATTATATGATTGTATGTTCTGGTAACTCAAATCGCCATGTTAAATCTATTGCACAATCAGTAGCTATTGAATGTCGTGCCAAAGGTATTGAGCCACTAGGTATTGAAGGAAACGATGTTGGAGAATGGGCGTTAGTTGATTTAAGCAGCGTAATTGTTCACGTAATGACAGACGAAATACGTGACCGTTATCAACTAGAAGAATTGTGGAACTAATCTAATAGTGAAAGTAAACTAAACGATTATGCGGCTTACCTTATATGCTGTTGGCAATAAAATGCCAGCATGGGTTACCCAAGGATTTAACGAATATTGTCGTCGATTCCCTCGAGACATGTCGTTTCATTTAGTAGAAATTTCACCGGGTAAGCGCGGTAAAAATGCTGATATCCCTCGTATTCTAGAAAAAGAAGGCGAATTATTACTCAGCGCTATTCCTAAAGGTCATCGAATTGTTACGCTTGAAGTCGAAGGCAAACCGTGGACAACACCACAACTTGCCCAACAACTTGAGCGTTGGCAATTAGACAGTCGCGATGTTGCTTTATTGATAGGGGGTCCTGAGGGTTTAGCGCCTGCCTGTATTAAAGCATCTGAGCAAAAATGGTCTTTATCACCTCTTACTTTGCCCCACCCTATGGTGCGTGTAGTTGTTGCTGAAAGTTTATATCGAGCGTGGAGCATCAATAACAATCACCCGTATCACCGAGAATAGCTATGATAGAGAGTAACCGTGGCATCGAATAAACGAGTTGCTATTCGTAACCATTCAGCTGAAGCAAACCTATTTGCTCGCAGAACGTTTTTCGCATTCTTGGGTGTCATTGCTTTATTATTAATTCTCTTCAGTAATATTTACGATTTAGAGATCACCTCTTACGAAAAGTATCAAACACGTTCTAATTCAAACCGTATAAAGCTATTACCTGTTGCGCCCAACCGTGGACTTATCTACGATCGTAATGGTGTTCTACTCGCCGAAAATAAGCCCGTTTACTCATTAGAGATAATTGCAGAGCAAACGACTGATTTAAAAAAGCATATTATTGAAATAAGCAACTTACTCGAGATAAGCGAAGAGAAGCAGCAAAAGCTATTTAAAGCACTCAAAAGCAAGCGACGATTTAAACCGATAGAACTTCATTCAAGATTAAGCGCGCAACAAGTCGCTCTTTTTTCAGTAAATCAACATAGATTTCCCGGTTTTTTTATAGATGCCCGCCTAAAGCGTTATTACCCCTTTGGCGACTTAACAACTCATTCTCTAGGGTATGTTGCACGTATCAATCGTAAGGATTCAATTCGATTAGCTGAACAAGGTTTAGCAGAAGATTATGCTGCAACCCGCAACATAGGTAAATTAGGTTTAGAGAAATACTATGAGGATCTTCTACATGGCACTATTGGGCACCAAGAAGTTGAAATAAACAATAAAGGCCGTGTAATAAGAACACTCGATTATGCGCCACCAATCTCAGGTCAAGACCTTACGCTCAGTATAGACATTGAACTACAAATGATTGCTAAACGCGCTCTTGCAGGTAAACGAGGTGCAGTGGTTGCAATGGATCCACGTAGTGGCGAAATTTTAGCCATGTATTCGAACCCAAGTTACGATGGTAATTTATTCGTTCATGGTATCAGTACTAAAAATTATCGTAAACTACTTGATCCAAAAAACGATAGACCTTTACTTAATCGGAGTGTGCAAGGTTATCCACCCGCGTCAACAGTAAAGCCTTTGCTCGGATTAACGGGTTTAGAAGCCGGTGTTATCAACAAGTCCTCTCGTTATTATGACCCTGGCTGGTTTCAGCTAAAAGATCTTGAACATAAATACCGAGATTGGTATGCACAAGGCCACGGCTGGGTTGACCTAAACGACGCGATAGAACATTCATGCAACGTTTTCTTTTATAATCTAGCGGTTAGGTTAGGTATAGATAACATTACCAATATGATGGAAAGGTTTGGTTTTGGTGAGCTTACCGGTGTTGATATTTGGGAAGATAAACGCGCTATTTTACCGGGAAGAGAGACCAAACGTAGTCGATACAATCAACCTTGGTACACCGGAGATACGATTAATGTTGGCATTGGTCAGGGTTATTGGACAGTGACCCCTTTACAATTAGTGCAAGCTATTTCTATTTTAGCGAATAAAGGGCAGATAAAAATCCCGCATTTTTTACGTTCCATAACCAAAACAGTTGATAAAAATTATTTGAATGAAATAGATTTAACACAAGATAATATGACTACCATAAATAAAAATACAGACCTTGTTACAAAAATGGTCACTGAAATAATGGAATTTGAAGATAAACCACCGATTATTTTAAAAGATCATAAAAACTGGGCTTTGGTCCTTGATGCTATGCATAACACGGCACAAAAAAAGTACCCCGCTTTTAAAGGGGCTCGTTATGACGTAGCAGGAAAGTCTGGCACTGCTCAACTGATATCAAAAAAACAAGATGAAGAGTATGATGCTAAAGCGACCAAAGAAAAACAGCGAAATAATGCAATGTTTGTTGCTTTTGCCCCTTATGAAACCCCGGAAATTGTTGTTGCTGTTGTCGTTGAAAATGTTTTGGAAGGTGGTGGCGGTTTTAATGCCGCACCTGTAGCACGACAGGTTTTGGATCAATATTTTGGTGACCGCGAAATAATCAGTACTGACAAGAGTATGCATCCTCAACATACTCATGTTTACGGTAATAAGAAAGAAATTAAAAAATCAGGAAGTCACTAGTGCAAAGCCATGGATATGATCAACAAAAAAAGCGCAATTTTTGGCAAAGAATTCATATCGATCTCCCGTTGCTTTTGTGTATCCTTGCTTTGATGACCTTAGGCCTATTTGTTGTTTATAGTGCTGGTGGTCAAGATATGGCGATTGTTTATCGTCAAATAACACGTTTAGGTGTTGCCTTATTAGTGATGTTAGCCGTAGCACAAATCCCTCCTTTAGTTTATCAAAAATGGGCTATCCCTGTATTTATTCTGGGTTTATTACTTTTAAGTGCGGTTTTATTATTTGGTCATGTAGGTAAAGGTGCGCAGCGTTGGTTAGATTTGGGTTTCATGAAATTTCAACCTTCAGAAATAATGAAGCTTATCGTTCCAATTATGATCGCCTCTTATGTCAGCCAATATGGTTTACCCGTCAAAATATCTAAAATTTTTTTCGCATTCGTTTTGGTCTTAATCCCAACACTATTAATTGCTCAACAACCTGATTTAGGCACATCATTATTAATCGCAAGTTCGGGTGTTTTCGTTATATTTCTTGCAGGCGCTAGCTGGAAACTTATTGGTGTTTGTGCAGGTTTAGCTTCAGCTTTTACTCCCATACTGTGGATTTTTTTGATGAGGCCTTATCAGAAACAACGTGTGTTAACTTTTCTGAACCCTGAACAAAATCCTTTAGGCTCAGGCTACCAAATAATTCAATCAAAAATAGCGATTGGTTCTGGCGGTTTTGACGGAAAAGGTTGGCTTCAAGGCACACAGTCACAACTTGAATTTTTACCCGAACGGCACACCGATTTCATTTTTGCTGTGTTTAGTGAAGAGTTTGGCTTTATTGGTGTTGCTGCATTATTAAGTGTTTATTTAATGATTGTGATGCGTGGTTTATGGCTTGCTGTTAATGCTGAACATGCATTCACTAAATTATTAGCCGGGAGTATTACGCTAACATTCTTTGTATATGTTTTCGTCAATATAGGCATGGTATCTGGTATATTACCCGTTGTAGGAGTCCCCTTACCCTTAGTCAGTTATGGTGGTACATCAATGGTAACATTATTGGCAGGTTTTGGTATTCTAATGGCTATTAGTACTCATAAGCGATTTATTGCTTAAATTCATTCATAAAAATAATAAGATGTAACAATAAGTGCAATACAACATTTTACTGACAATATTATTAATATTACTATCTGCCTGCAGTATGAATTCAGGGCGCTATCAACAAAAAAATGATAGTACACCAACCCGAATACCTACGACAAGTGAACTTATTGATGCCACACCAAGGGCAGAGCTTCACAGCAGAGGCGGCAATAAAGAACAATATCAAGTACGTGGAAAAACATATTCAGTATTAAAGACCGCAGAAAACTTTAGTCAAACGGGCACCGCTTCTTGGTACGGTAAAAAATTCCATGGCCATTTAACCTCAAATGGTGAAATTTATAATATGTACGCTATGAGTGCTGCACATAAAAACCTCCCCTTACCTACTTATTTAAAAGTAACGAATAACGCAAATCATCAATCTGTCATTGTTAGAGTGAATGATCGTGGGCCATTCCATCAAGATCGTATTATTGATCTATCTTACAGCGCCGCTTATAAAATTGGCATGATGAAAACAGGCGTGGCTAATGTCACCATAACCTCGATTACTGATTTTTCATTGCCAGACAATAAAAAGGTCACTACGCCTAAACAAATCTCTAGGGCAGATAACGACCAACGTAAATACATCCAAGTGTTTGCGACCGAAAGTGAAACACTCGCAGATAAAAAAGCACAAGCTCTGAAAATCCTTTATCAAATAAACACAATAATTCCAAAAAACAATAATATTTTCCGCGTACAAATGGGCCCAATTGACAACAAAGAACAGTTGAATAACATATTAATTAACCTAAAAAAATCTGGCTACCCTAAAGCATTTAGTCTTAAATGATTTTTCGTAACAATTGCCGGTAAGGCCACGATAGTATTCAACTGCAAAGATGGTATACTGCTGAAATATCCTCCTTTTTTCTTTCAGTTTTCGTAGGAATAATATGACTTATCCATTAGCTAAAAACATGGCTAACACTTCAACCAAACTTACCTGCTTTTTAGGCGCTGTTGCATTAAGTGTCTCGTCTTTCTCTCATGCAGTAACGATCATCCCTTCACCTCCAGAAGTCAAAGCTAAAGGTCATGTTTTAATCGACTATACCACTGGAAAAGTCATTGCTGAAAGTAATGCCGATGCATTACTAGCCCCAGCAAGTTTAACTAAAATGATGACAAGTTATATCATTGGTAAAGAACTCCAAAGTGGCAATATCAACAACGAAGACATGGTAACAGTAAGCGAAAAAGCCTGGGCAAAAAATTTCCCAGGCTCATCACTCATGTTTATAGAAGTTGGCACTGAGATTTCAGTAGAGTTATTAAATCAAGGTATTATTGTCGCTTCTGGTAATGATGCTTGTGTCGCCATGGCAGAGCATATTGCAGGCAGCGAAGACGCTTTTGCACAATTAATGAATGGCCATGCAGAGCAATTAGGCATGAACAGTAGTTACTTTGAGAATAGTCACGGGTTAGATAGCCAAGAACACAAAACAACCCCTCGTGATATGGCTACGCTTGCAATAGCACTGATTCGAGATGTTCCTGAAGAATATAAAATTTATAGCCAAAAATCCTTTAGTTACAACAACATAAAACAATACAACCGTAATAATTTATTATGGGATAAAAGTATGAATGTTGACGGTTTAAAAACAGGTCATACTTCACAGGCAGGCTACAGTTTGGTTTCTTCAGCGACTAAAGGTGGAATGCGCTTGGTCAGTGTTGTGATGGGAACTGACAGTGAACGTGCTAGAAAAGTTGAAAGTAAAAAATTACTTAATTATGGTTTCCGTTTCTTTGAAACCTATACACCTTATAAAGCCGGCACCAAACTTGAGACGAATAGAGTATGGATGGGTGATGTAAAAGAAGTTGATTTAGGCATACTTCTCGATACACCGATCACTATTCCTCGTGGCCAACGCAAAAACTTAGCCGCTAGTTTTGAGTTAGATCAGCATTTAGAAGCCCCTTTAGCGAAAGGAACTATTGTAGGAAAATTATTTTTACGATTAGACGGTGAAGATATCGCAGAATATCCACTCGTTACTTTGCAAGAAGTAAATGAAGGTGGCATATTCAGTCGGTTAATTGATTATGTAAAACTACAATTCGTTGATTAGTTAAAAAACTAAAACAGCTCATTCTAAAACTCGGCTTATGCCGAGTTTTTTATTATCAATATCAAAACGTTAATAAAAGCACTAAATACAATGACCACATTTTATTTGATTAATGATAAAATGCCCCAAGATTGACTACTTACCAAGTTTCAGTATTACTTTAGAGAATATAAATGAAAACCAAATTTGATGAATTATTAGAATTTCCAACGGTGCTTAACTTTAAAGTTATGGGCGTTGCTTGCGATGAGTTACCTGATTTGGTGATAAATGAACTACAAAAACATGCACCTGGTGATTACTCTCCTAAAGTAAAAGCCAGCTCGAAAGGAACTTATCACTCTCTTTCTATCGCGGTTACTGTAACCAGTAAAGAGCAAATTGAAACGATTTACACAAAGCTAACGGCTATTGATGTCGTACGTTACGTTTTATAAGTTCATTTAACTGTTTTGAATAACGATAATAACCTTAGTATTTATCCGGTGTAATTCTATTATAATTTGGATATAATGCATGTCATTAGAATTAAGTGAAGTAAAATCTTGAAAAACTCGTTAATCATTCGACAACTTGCCACAATGGACTACATCACTGTTTGGCAAGCGATGCAAAAATTTACTGATGATCGTAACGACGATACCCAAGACGAACTTTGGCTAGTAGAACATCCTGCAGTTTTCACTCAAGGTCAAGCAGGTAAAGATGAACACCTACTTATGCCAGGCAATATTGAAGTTGTTAAAGTAGATCGTGGCGGGCAAGTGACTTATCACGGCCCTGGTCAACAAGTTATCTATTTTATGATTAACCTTCGCCGACGAAAAATGGGTGTGCGTCACTTGGTGACTTTACTTGAGAATGGCTTAATTGCTTCATTAGCAGATTTTGACATTACCGCAAAAGCGAAACCTGATGCGCCGGGTGTTTATGTTAATGATAAAAAAATTGCATCACTGGGTTTACGGGTGCGTAAAGGCTGTTCTTTTCACGGCTTAGCGCTCAATGTAAATATGGATTTATCGCCATTTCTTCTTATCAATCCTTGTGGTTACCAGGGACTAGAAATGGTGCAGACAGCAGATATCAGTCAATTAAAAAATACCGCTCAAGCAGGTGTGTCTTTAGTAGAACACCTCGCTAAATTATTAAATACCAATAATATCAGTTATACAAATGGTGGGGACGAAATTAATGACTACTAAAACGACTCGAGTTATCCAAGGCACAAAAATGCGTGATGCTGAAAAAATGGCACATATACCTATTCAAATTGTGCCTTCAGAGCGTGAAACTATGCTAAGAAAGCCTAAGTGGTTGCGCATTAAGCTACCTCGTACAACTGAACGTATTGACAGCATTAAGGCTGCACTACGTAAGCATGACTTACACTCAGTGTGTGAAGAAGCCTCTTGCCCAAATTTATCAGAGTGTTTTAACCACGGCACGGCTACGTTTATGATTTTAGGTGATATTTGTACGCGTCGTTGCCCTTTTTGTGATGTTGGCCACGGTCGCCCACTAGCGCCTAAACTTGATGAAGCAAAAAAATTAGCTTTAACACTGAAAGACATGAAATTAAAATACGTTGTTATCACATCGGTTGACCGTGATGATTTACGTGACGGTGGAGCTCAGCAGTTTGCTGATTGTATAAGTGAAATAGCCATACATGCTCCAAATACTAAAGTGGAAATTCTAGTACCTGATTTTCGTGGCCGTATGGATCGCGCATTAGAGATTTTAAATGCTAATCCTCCATATGTATTCAACCATAATTTAGAAACCGCTCCACGTTTATATACAAAAGCACGTCCTGGGGCAAACTATCAGTGGTCATTAGACTTACTTAAAAAGTTTGGCCAAGCAAACCCTACCGTGCCTACTAAATCAGGCATAATGGTTGGCTTAGGTGAGACGGACGAAGAGATCTTACAAGTCATGCGTGACTTACGTAGTCATGGTGTAACTATGCTGACGATTGGTCAATACTTACAACCGAGTAAGCATCACTTACCCGTTGAGCGCTATGTTCACCCAGACGTTTTTGACATGTACCAAAGAGAAGCCATTAAAATGGGTTTTGAACACGCAGCCTGTGGTCCATTAGTTCGTTCAAGCTATCATGCAGACAAACAGGCGGCTGGTGAAGAGGTCAAGTAAATCAAGTAGTTGTATGATCTTTCAAC
>JASDWX010000097.1:0-13020 GCA_041890515.1 Alteromonadaceae bacterium | reverse complement strand
GTAATGCGATGCTTGCCAAATACACCATTACCGCGGTGAGCGGTTTAGTTCTAAGCGTGCAAAGTGATCATTCAGGTTGTTGACTGAATATAAGGCATTATGATTGAAAAAAACTAACAAACGGTCATTTATTTTGGTTTATCAAAATAAACACAATAATCTTATGATAATACGTTATCGAAATTTTCCAAGAGCAACATAACTGAGAAATCAACAAGTATAAATACAGGTCAATTAGGCATATCTTCACAACAACCTAAGACATCATAGCGTTTAAGAATGTCTGACGCGCAATCCACCCTTTATGCACCATTCTGCTTATAACATTTTCGCTCAGAGTACGAACCGCATGGGTTATGCAAAAGGCATGTTATCTTTAGCGCGAGTTATAGATGCAGCAACACCCACGTTAGACCCGTTTGAATACTTAACGATGGGTGACATGATAGGTAAAATGCCTGCTAGCGGTGATCATAGAGCCAAGTAAAATATGAAGAAGGTGAACCTTTAACACGGTGAATGCCAGTGGACCCCATCAAACAGGGTATGCAAATAAATCCTCTTGGTCTACCAGCACTCATGTGTGTCTGTAAAAATAGAGTATGGGGCATCAGTGGATATATGTATTGATAGACCAATAAAAAATCTGGACGACCCAGGTATTGTTTTTTGAAAAAATTGCCAATGGACGTGGCATTGTCAATTATTATTTTATATGAAAATAAGTATGTTAAGAGAGGTGTCGGTTCATGAATACATTAATATTGCTAAAGCCTCATTAATGTATTTTTTTTTGCTTACCTTTAATTGGCGTACATACTTTTGCGTAAAATAAGTGCCTGTAATGGAAAGTAAAAAATTGCAACCTAAGAGTGAACATGCGCTAATAGTGCACTGGGTGAAGGTGTGTATCATCAATTTCCTCGCCAATTTGCTTCTTACCCTTGGTGAAAAGTGGACAAAAAAACTTGCTGGTACAGCGGACTATGCAAAGATAAAGGGATAAAGTAACAGCGACACAACCTTTGTTGCTGGTATCAAATTTAGGTTTTAACGTTTAGTAAATAAGAGGTAATTATGAAGTTTTTTAATATCGCCACAGCTGTTTTAGGTTTAGCATTGACTTTTTCAGCGTCGGCACATATTTCACTCAAACAATCAACGCCCGAAAGTAATGCTATGCTGATGCAAAGCCCTAAACAGCTTACTTTAACTTTTAGTGGCGAAGTAAGGCTTGCAAAAGTACTGGTGAGTGATTCAGAAAACCAGCGGGTAGATTTTAGCTTTAAACCCAGCGCAACACCCAACAAAAATTTTAACTGGTCGTTACCAAACCTATCTGAAGGTAGTTACACGGTCAAGTGGATAGCACTCGGTGGTGATGGTCACAAAATGTCTGGTACTTTTAATTTTATGCTACATGGCAAGGATTTGCCTTCTCAATTGACAGAAAAAAATTCTGGTGTAGAGAGTAAACATGAGCATTAGGCAATAATACCGTGCAAATAAGTGATTGGTCAGTATTATTACTCCTGCTAAAATTAGCAAACTATTTAGCGGTATTGGCGCTTGCCGGTACTTTACTAATGCGCTTACTCAATGATAGCAGTAATGTGGAGGAGCCTAGCTTAACGTTATTCTACCGATACTTAAAACGTTGGCAAATCACTTGTGTTGCAATCGGCTTAACAGCTTCAATATTACAAGTTCCTATTGAAGCTGGCGCAATGGCTGAGTCTGGTTTTTTGGGCATGATAGACCCTTTTATGCTTGAAATTGTTTGGCGATCAGTTATTGGTGATCAAGCTGTTTTTAGAGTACTAGCTTTCATTGTGACCTTGATTGCCGTCTGTACTTGGAAAATGAAAACAGATTCAAGCCATTTTCTAAATTTTTCAATTACATTTTTAATGTTTGGTGCTATTACTTATAGCTTTACCTTCACTGGTCATAGTGCTGATAAAGGTGTGTGGGTTCAAAGTATTTTAACCTTGCATATTATGGCAATCGCTAGCTGGGTCGGTTCATTATGGCCATTGTATAAAAGTTGTAAATTACTCCCTATAACACTGATTAAAAAGCTAACGGAGTACTTTGGTCAGGCGGCTATTGTCATAGTATTCGTACTGATTATTTCTGGCATAACCTTGTTAGTAAGGTATTTTAATACCTTTGATGAATTATTTACTTCAAATTATGGTCAGCTAATTTTGGTAAAACTGTTTTTTGTTAGCGCCATGTTGTTACTGGGGGCTTGGCATAAACTTTTTTTAGTACCAGACATTATACAGCAACAGAATGTTGATACATTAAAAAAATCTATTTCAGTTGAAATGTTAATCGCACTTTTTGTACTCATAATAACGAGTATCTTTACAACACTCGTTGGCCCATCGTATTAATTATTCACTCCTAAAATAAGAGAAAAACATGTTAATAAAACACTCTACCTTTGTATTTATTTCAACTTTATTGATTTCAACAGCAAGCCCTTTCTCGGTAAGCGCTCATGGCGATGAAAAACACCCCACAAAAAATACTTTTTTTGTGGGCACCCAAAGTTCCGCTGCAAAAGTGGTGAGTTCATTTCATACTGCACTTAAGTCGGGAGATAAAAAAGCAGCTCGTACATTACTGGCTGATAATGTCATTATTTTTGAAGGCGGCGGCATTGAGCGCTCTGCCGATGAATATGCCAATCACCACATGCTTGCAGATATGAAGTTTCTTGAGTCTGTTGAAAACAAGCTGCTGGAGCATCAAGTTTTTATGCAGGGAGATATGGCCTACTCGGTCTCTAGAAGTAAAACTCAGGGCAACTATAAAGGCAAAGAAATAAACTTTATTGGTATGGAATCAATCACGCTAAAAAACACAGATTCTGGTTGGAAAATAACTCACATACATTGGTCGAATTAAGGCAATGATAAAGTATGCAATGATGAGTTTAAAATGATTAAGTTAACGCCTGCTCTATGGAAAACCGTTAGTATTTTAAACGCAGTCAAAGGTAATTTATCAGCAAAAAAATAATAGGGTATTCTCATGTAGAGGCCAAATTTTCAAATAGGCGCATATGTGACTACTCATAATATCTACGGTTCTAAATATTAGCACCGTAGATATTTCTTTTATCATTACTTATGGGTATCACTTTTAGTAAATTGTTGTTGGTATTGTTTTGGTGTGCAATCAAATGACTCTTTAAAGCAACGCCCAAAATAGGTCTGCGATGAAAAACCTACATCTAACGCAATTCTTCCAATCTTAGAACCATTTTGAAGCAGCATTTGCGCTTTCGCTAAACGAAATTCTTTAATGAAATTATTAGGTGTTGTACCCAGTATAACTTTCATTTTTCGTTGTAGTTGGCGTTCACTCATCGCCATATTACTGGCTAACTCCTGAATACCTAAATCAGTTTCCAAGTACATTTTTGCCACAAGTGTTTCTAATTTTTCTATAAACTTCTCATCCACCGATAAAACGTTGCTTTCACTTGGAGTTAACTGTGACACTTTTTTCACACTACTTTCTTTTCGTTCTATTTTTTGGTTGTCACGAAACTTATCTAAATAGTTTTGCTGAAGCAACTTACGGTTTTCAATCAGATTTTCAATTCTAATGAGCAATTCTTGCTGATTGAAAGGTTTACTCAAATACTCATCAGCTTGTAAATTCAGTCCATGAAGGCGACTGTCTAAATCTGAACGAGCTGTAAGTAAAATAACAGGAATATGTGCTGTGAGGTCATTTTCTTTTAATTGTTTAAGAACTTCAAAGCCATCAATGCCCGTTAGCATAATATCGCAAACAATAAGATCTGGAATATACTCTTCTGCAATTATAAGGCCTTGCTCGCCACTTGTTGCTAATAAACAGTGGTGTTGTTCTTCAACTACTCGTTTTATATGATTTTGCATGTCTAAGTTATCTTCAATAACTAATACAACATTGGAGAGATGATTTTTAGTCTTGGTCTTATTATTATTTTGTTCTAATAATAATGAAGATACCTCACTTTCTGAAATACTCAAGGGTACTTGAACTTCGATGGCAACGGGTGTTGCTAAAGGCATAGATAATGAAAACTTACTGCCTTTATTATATTCACTGACTAAATTTATTCGCCAGTTATGTGCTTTTACCAACTCATTTACTAATGATAAACCAATACCCACGCCAAATACTGCATGATTTTTTTCGTCATCTGCGCGTTGAAAACGTTCAAATATTTTAACTTGTGACTCTTGGTTAATTCCTATGCCGGTATCTGTTATATCTAAAATTATATTATCTTGATCAGAATAAGCACTTACTTTTATGCTGCCACCAGCAGGGGTGTACTTAATGGCGTTAGCAAGTAAGTTGAAAATGATTTTTTCGAACCCTTGAGCGTCACATTCTATCCAAAGATCTTTAGGGATTTCTGCATCGAAGCTTAAATCATTTTGCTTGGCTAAGCGTGAAAATGAATCAATAGGCATAGCCATTAACTGGCTAAGTCGATAAGTAGACAATGAAAGCTTAGGATTGTCAGTCAGACGCGAAAGTTCCAACAGTTGTTCAACCATGCGTACCAGCCGTAAGCCATTTCGTTTAGCTGTGGTAAGTTCTTTCCCTTCTTCTTCACTGTGCTCTTTTATGAGGTATTGGTCTAGGATGCCATTAATAATAGTCAGTGGCGTCCTAAATTCATGAGAAATATTAGCGATAAATTTATCTTTTAAATCTAACGTTTGTTTTTCAGCTAATTTTCGGGCAGTTAAATTAATAAATGTAATGACAATAAGTGGTATTTCTTCGCGGTCTGCCCATTGTAACTCAGCCTGTACTGGGAATTCAGTACCATCTGTACGACGAGCGACACATTCGACTGAAATCCCTATATCTTTACGTTGTAGTGCATAAACATTACTTTTAAAACCAAAAAAGTAATGCATAGTATCGTCAGGTGAAAATAACGTACTGATATTTTTATCTTTCAACTCTTGTTCTAAATTTTGGAACATTTGTACAGCGGCTGGATTTGACGATAATATTTTTCCATTAATTGACGTGGTTAAAATGGCGTTATTAGATGCTCGTACAATGGCTTTATCTTCGCTATTAATAATGGAACTGATGAGTTTATTATTTTTATGCGTTAACGCTTGTTGTTCTTGTTGTTGAGTAAAAACCTTTTCCTTAAAACCTAGGGTATGTTTTCTTTTATTGTAAGAAATCAAAATAACTAAAATAAAAGCAATAGCACCCCAAATCTCAATGACAAGCGACTGCCAGTAAGAATTCGTTATGTAGGGTGACTCTATTTCTAGACCAACAATATGAATGGTAAAAATAACGCTGACCAATAAGAGAATATATAGTTCGGGATAGGTGTCTTTTGCAATAGGTTTCGTTGATTTTATATTATTGAGTGATGCATTTGCTGAAATGATGAGGGCAGAATAAGGAATGAGCTGTAGTAAACTTTTTATGTAATTATTGGTATAGAGTATTTTCTCTTGAATGATGAGGTAATCACTCACGTTATCAATGAACAATATTAATGAAGCAATAGATAATGGTATATAGATAGAGAGCCAGAATTTTTCACGGTAAAAAAGAACACAGACCATCAGTCGTATAAAAATAAGCCCTGTAATTGTGATATGAAACAATGCGGAGGGTAAAAGTCGATGCTCCAAAACGTTTGAAAATTCTTCGGGAAGCAACACAAAATAACAAAAACAAGTTACAGTAAAAAATATCGCGGGCACTCTACCTGCAATATATTTATTGAGTGGAGTTTCACTTAGGTGCGGATTCGTCTCTATAGCCAGCAAAATGAAAAAGTAACTAAATAATGAGAAAAAATCTTTAAGTATCGGTGAGGATGTTACGTATTCACCCGAAAAAATAATACCTGAAATAAGATCAACAATAATGGCGAGTGAAAAAAACTGCCAGAATAGTTTTAATGAACGTGATTTTGTCTCTAAATAGCTATAAACAACAAAAAAGACAGCTATCGCTTGTAAAGTAATAGCAGAACTTTGTAACCCAAAAAATGATGAAGACGTTAGGGAACTTGTAATCGTTGAATAAGGAAATAAAGTTAAAATTATTGAAATAACGATAAGTATTTTTTTATTAAATTGTAGCAATGAATTGTTCCAATATTAAAGTGATTTTTATTGTGTTGCCTAATCATGAGGCTTATTATTTTTTCCTTTAATAATTTCAGTATACATCAATTTAACATCTTATGAATGTATCAAAAGCATTCATTGAGATTTAATCTCTTTTAGTAAATACGATAATTTTTCAATTTTACTGTTTGATAATTGTCGATAATCAAAGTAGGGGCAGACAACTAAGTTTTGCGCTTTATCAATAGCAAATTCATCATCTAGCCATACAAAGTTAGCAATGAGCTGGCCGGTAGCTAATAATTGTTTTGCGTAGGTTTTTCCACCAATAATATGCAAGGATTTTGTAGTTGTCGATATGAGTGGAGGTGAAAATAATAAAGCTGTTTGAGAGCGAGGCTGTAGTAAAAAACTGTCTCGATATTTTTGCCAAGTTGGTGCAAATTCTGAATATAAAAAATTATGCTTATCAAGCGCATAAAGTAACTTAGCATACACATTAAATATTTTACGCCAACCATTACCACAAGCTTGATTAATCGCATTTATTTCACCCAATGTTAAGGGGGAAATATGGGTTAGCTGCTGATATTCAAGCATGTTAGGTTTATTTGCTATATAAACAGCGATAGTGAAATCTGTACAACCTAAGCCAATAGTATTCAATTAATTTACCTGATGATAAAGATGTATCTGATTGTAAAATTATAATTGAGATAAGTAAAACGGCCAACATTAAAATGATAGTGAACAGGAAAATCCTGTAGCCTTTTTCACCTTTTATTTGGTTATATTTATATCAAATAATATCGAGTCAACCGTTAACTAAAAGCATAGTACGATAAACGTACTCCATTATATTTTTCAAGTAATACGATCAAACTTTTGTCTTAATTAATTAATTGATTTTATTCTTTTTTAGTCTTTACTTTATGTAACATCAGTGAATATTTATGGGTATGTAAGTCAATAAAATAATATTGTTTTTCATGCTAGTCGCCACCTTATATTATTGATACACCAATATTTTGGACTTACCTTGTTTGATGTCAGTCTTTAGATATAAGTCTATTAAAGGTAATCAAATGAATTTATATGAAGATCAGTTTTCACAGGAATATGATTTTCCAATCGTAGAAACCCCCTCCAAAATTTTGATAATCGCATCTACCGGAAGATGTGGGAGTCATATGCTAGGACATGCATTGCATAAAACGGAAGCCTTTGGGTATCCTTTGGAATACGCAAACCTTGCAAACCTCAATGAATGGAAAAAGAAACTAAAAACGGATAATTTACAAGAAACTATAGCGGAGCTTAAAAAGCGGAGAACATCGACTAATGGTGTGTTTGGAATAAAAATACATTATTCTCATATTAAGCAGTTTGGCGGCTTCGAAAAAGTACTAGAGTGTTTTCCCGACGCATATTATATTTTGTTATCTAGAGAAAATGTATTGAAACAGGCAGTATCATTATCGATAGCAAGTCAGACAGGCGGGTGGATTTCTGGTCAAAAGCGGGTGTGTAATGACCCTAAATATGATTTTAACCACATTGATGAATCTCTTCGTAATATCATTCTTGATAATGCTTCATGGAGATATACATTAGCGGCTAATGGCTGCAATTATATCGAAATGGACTTCGATAATATTTGTAATAATCTAGCTGATTCATTAGAAAGCATTGCAAGTTTTGTCGGCTGTAAGATAGATAAAACTAAGATACCTAAGGAGCAAATCACAAAAAAACAGAGCAATCAAAGAAACACTGAATGGGTTGCCCAATTCATCGCAGATATAGATAAGAACAAGGAACTTTTATGTGATTTAAAGACTTCTTTTTTTACCAAAGTAAAAAGAAAGTTAAGTAAATTATTTGAAAAAATAAGTTACATAAACCCAGGAGAAGCTTGAATAGTCTCAGCTGAATCAGCATTGCTTAGATTATGAATATTTATAGATGTTCATAACGAAATGTTTTTACTAACCAATGCTCTGTTTGCTTTATCCATTTAAGTCCGTAAAGGCCTATTAAATGGTTGGACTTTAATTTATAACAAGGATCCGACAACAATATTATAGCTTGTGGAAACTTTGTCATGAAGCGTGAAATTTCATCCAAAAATAACGGTAACCACTGGCTTTCATCATCTAAAAAAGCGATATACTCATGGCTAGCTAATGTGACACCATTATTGTGGGCTGTGGATAGGTATTGATTGGCTTAATGGACGACTTTTACATTTTAAGGCGGCTTTGTTTACTAACAGCGATAGTGTAATCTGTATAGCCTAAACCAATATTGTTCACTTTATTTTCACTTCTCTTTAAATTACTGCGCATCACTCTATTCTTCAGGTAAGGCATTATCTAATGTCCTTAAAGAACGCAAAAATAAACCTAAGCCACCCATGGCAAGCACAAGTATGACGATTAAATCAAAAGAACTCATCGTCTTAAACGTAAATCTGATAGAGGAAATTACGCCAAAGATTAACCCTGTTATGGAGCCAATAGACAATACCCAACCGAGGATATTTTTACTGTTATAAAAAATAAGCCCAACACCAAACATGAAAGGGATCATTATCATGCCACTGGTTACATTATAGTTTCCGCCCATGGCAGAAAAACCATATAAGCGGACTCCCATGCCAAAATTAGATGATACGGTGATTGCGTTTAGTAGCATATAAAAACCACCACACATCATAATAATGCCAATAAAAAAGTGGCTTAAGCCGCCTGAAGTACCGCCTGCTCCTTTCATAATTTTTCCTTATATCATTTGTTATTTTTCAGCTGAGTATGGATCTTCAGCAAGAATATAGGCTCTCAGGTCTGCTTTATTGGGTTGTTGATATAACCATTCTCGAAGCCCTTTTACTTTTTCATAATTTTCTGAACCAAACTTATCTTGATATATTTCTGAAAAATTATCATGCGTACTATTAATGCGAATGTTTCGCTGCCAATGTGCAGTTAATACTGTATTTAATGAGCCCGCTAAATTTTCATTTTTTAACAATTCCCATTCACCTTTATCTAACCAAACGCCGCCAACGCTTGCACTGTAGTCAATTCGATGTTCTGTGTTGGTTGAAAGTCGAAGTTTTCTCATTATTGTGCCTGTAACTGGGCATAATAATGCTTGTTTAGTTTCATCAATTTCACATTGAAGATCTTCATCGAAAGAGAACTGTGGGTTACGTTCTTTCCAAGCAACATAATCTTCAATCAAAATCCAATTACCGTTACAGTTTGAACACGTATGTGCTCTAAACTGGCCTTCAATAAAACTAGGGGTTAATTCACCTTGTTTACAACGAGTACATTTCATTATTATGTCCTTTTAAATGTGAACTTTGTAAAATTTACGTAACCCATCATATAACCATTAATCAATCGTTGTCACGAGAAAATCAATTAAATCAAAATACTGTAAGACTTTATTTTGATGTTTTTATGTAAACGATATGCTAATTTGTTTCACTGAACTTTTATTTAACTCGTATGTTGTTGACATATTATGTCACGGGTGTATGGTGAATATAGAAAATAAACATCACAATGAATAGATGATGTAATTAGTATTAGCTATATGTTTTAAGGATAAACAATGGAACAGCTGCTAGAAGTCGCTTCACAATTTCCCACAGTAATATACTCAACCGTACTCGGTGTCGTTGTCATTTATTGGCTTATTGGCATGTTAGGTCTTGTCGATTTAGGTTTTTCAGGAGATGCCGACCTTGAACTAGATGTAGACAGTGATATTGATGTTTCTGTCGGTGGGCTTACGGGTTTTATGCTCACTTTTGGTTTAACAGGCGTTCCTTTCACTTTAGTGATCAGCATTATTACCCTTATTTGCTGGCTAATCAGTTTTTATCTTCAATTCTATATCTTAAATTGGTTACCTGATGGTTGGTTATATTATCTGATGGGAGCTATTGCTAGCTTTATCATCTTTGTAGTTTCATTGCCGTTAACTGCCATTGTTATTCGCCCTTTGAAAGGCATGTTCAAAAGTGTAGAAACAACACTAAGCGATCATTTGGTGGGTAACAGTGCAACGATAGTTACAGGAACGGTCAGTGAAACCTTTGGTCAGGCGCGATTATTTAATAACGGAGCCGAAATGTTGCTTGATGTGCGATGCGATCCAGAACACACCTTAAAGAAAGGTGACCAAGTGTTACTTATAGAATACTTAACTGAAAAATATACCTACATCGTAGCGCCATATTCAGAATAAAAAATTAAAAATCAACATATACTTGGTCACATATCAGTGATCACTGCTTTTAAAATAAGAGGAAGAAAAACATGGTAATGGAACCACTTTATTTAGCGATTGGAGTCGGTGTACTCTTAATATTTTCACTGTTAATCATGGTTGCTAAATTTTACAACAAAGTAGAACAGGGCCAAGTATTAATCATTAACAAACTTAGGGCTGAACCTGAAATTAGCACAACCGGTGGTATGGTTATCCCTATTATCCATAAAAAAGAAATTATGGATATCTCGACTAAACGCATGATGCTTGAACGAAAAGGGCGATCAGGGCTTATTTGTCAGGATAATATCCGTGCTGATATTACGATTACTTTCTATATTCGTGTAAATGAAACCAAAGAAGACATTTTACGTGTCGCTAAACAAGTGGGTTGTGATCGCTCATCTTATCCTGAAACGTTGCAAGAACTTTTTGAAGCAAAATTCTCTGAAGCACTTAAAACAGTGGGTAAGCAATTAAACTTTACAGAACTTTTTACGCAACGAGATATTTTTCGCGACAAAATAAAAGAAGTGATTGGCCAAGATTTATCGGGTTACGTATTAGAAGATGTTGCTATTGATTTTCTTGAGCAAACATCGATTCATGATTTAGATCCGAATAACATCATGGATGCGGAAGGTATTAGGCGTATCACCGAATTAACAGCACTTCAAAGCGTTGAAACCAATGACTTGAAGCGCCAAGAAGAAATTCGCATTAAGCGACAAGATATAGATGCTAAGGAAAAAGGTTTAGAACTTGATCGCCAATTAGCCGATGCTCAAGCGAAACAGACGAGAGAAATTTCTTCGGTACAAGCGCGTGAAGAAGCAGAAACTGCAAAAGTTGTTCAAGAAGAATTGTGTAAATCTGAACAGGCAAGAATAGAAACAGAGCAAATTGTTGCGGTTGCAGAACAAAACAAACAACGTGAAGCTGATATTGCTGAACAAAACCGTTTTAGAGCAGTGGCTATTGAGGAAGAAAAAGTAAAACGTGCCCGTCAAGTTGAAGAAATTGACCGTGAAAAAGAAGTCGAAACACTGCGTATAGATAAAGAAAAAGCACTAGAAATAGAACGTAAAAATATCGCAGAAGTTCAACGTGAACGTATCATGGTTGAAAAGGGCGTGGCTCAAGAAGAAGAACTCATTAAAGATTTACGTGTGGTTTCTGAAGCAAACCGCCAGAAAGATGAACTGGTTATTAAAGCCAAAGGCGAAGCTGAACAAGCACTTGTTAAAGACATTGAATCAGCTAAAGCGCAAGAGCAAGCAGCCGAGCACATTGCAAGAAAAATGCAGACAATCGCAGAAGCTGAATTAAAAACAGCAAGTAAACAGGCAGAGTCTAAGAAAATATTGGCTGAAGGTAACCAAGCCGAAGCAGCATCTAACGGACTTGCTGAGGCGCAAATTACCTTAGCTCAAGCCGATGCACACGAAAGACAAGGTGAAGCTGAAGCTAAAACACTAGAGCTTAAACTCACCGCTGAAGCGAAAGGTATACAAGAAAAAGCGCTGGCAGAAGCAACAGGTTTACGCGAAAAGCAAGATGTACTTAATGCGATGTCTGAACAAGCGAGAGAGTTTGAAACGTTTGGTTTACGTTTAAATCAAGAACGTGAATTAACCTTAGCGAAATTAGACAACAGTGTTGATTTGGCTGAGAAACAAGCGGGTGTATTAGCAACCGCATTGAGCGAAGCCAATATTAACATTATGGGTGGAGATGGAGAATTCTTACGTCAGTTCATGAGTTCTATAACAGTAGGTAAGTCTATTGATGGCTTAGTGAATGAAAGTGATACGGTTAAAACTCTGTTTAAAGATCATTTAAACGGCGATCGTAATATTATGGACGATTTAGGTGGTGTCCTCGCTGGGGCTAATCAAACCAGTGAAACCATGAAGAACTTCAATATGTCTAAGTTACTTTCAACATTAAACAATGCTGATGATACACAAAAAGGCGTATTAGCAAGCTTGTTAAACTTAGGCGGTCAAAGTTCTTCAGACAAAAAATAGTGCTAGCAAGGCTCTATCATCGTTCATTCATCAAGTATAAATCAGGCAATGTGCAGTTATCACTTCAAAGATAATTGCACAGTAGCTCATGGAGTCTTACATGACAGATAAGGATAGCGTCACTAATCAGGCTGTTGCAGAAGGTGGTTCATATGAACTCATTCAGCGCAGGTTATCAGCCTTAGGTAGTGATCTTAATACACAAATCAAACAGCTAAACGATGAACGTATTGTCACGTTTGGCTCCACTGATATGAAGGTTGATGCTCGTGTTCGGGTGAGAACTGAGCATAATTGTGTCGCTAGAGATATCGCTGCCATTGGAGACACGTTACTTTTTGGCTATAACGTATTTCTAGGATTAAAGCGAAATATTACGGTTTCTGATGTTTTCAGCTTGCACCAAATTACAGGTGAAGGAGATGATATAGAGATTATTGATGTTCCTGTGCAAGACAGTTTTCTTGAGAATCCTGAATTTGTTCGTGATTTTGATGAATTATATACTTATTACAAAGGCTATGTTCCCGCTAAGTGTTGTTGAGCTTTGAACAGGTTGTTTTTATTAG
>JASDWX010000096.1:0-13099 GCA_041890515.1 Alteromonadaceae bacterium | reverse complement strand
TGTAAAATTTTTATTCATGGCGATCTGTTACCCAATTTAGTGTAAAAAACTTAAATCTTTTCTCTAACTAAATTTTCCATCACAGTTTTTTTATTTCTTCCCTCGTAATATATTTAGGAATCAACTGTAATCTTGTTTAGAATTAAGAAGTGTGTATTTTATACTTGATTAATTTGATGAATAAAAATGGTTTTATTTCATTGATTGATGAATAATTCTCATGCTTTTATAGGTAAGGGTGAACTGCTCAGTGATTTAAAGGGCGTATGGCCATGCATTTCTGCTTATACTTTTTATCTATTATCAAATTAACCGTGTATCAAATGCAACCCGCTTTGGGGCGATAACGGCATAGTACTAATAGTCTATTTTATCTAATTTTTAAAAAAGGCGAATAACCGTAATGGTGGCTTTGTTGTCTATCAAGATGAAGTTAGGTCGATGCCTTCTGAATACTAAAACAGTTCAAAAGTCATTGTTGCTAATGTCCGCTTTGTCGGATCACTTGTCGCTAGATGAGTCAAAGCTATCGTATCAAAGTGAACATAAAACAGGGTTGTTTTGACCAGTGAATTAGGTCAGTAATGTGGCATTAGTGAATATTATCCCCCTCAATCTCATTTAATATTCAGCAATATCACTAGTGAAGTATGTATTCATAGATGTTTTTAGTTGAAATACTCTGGACTAAATTTCTAATTAAATTGGAACCCACATATGATTATACTTACTCATAAGTCTCTGCAGTGACTTATTTGTAATCTTTATATACAGACATGTATAGGGTTTTAGCTTTTGTTTTTGCTTGCTCTTCTCACCTCAAATAAATTCTCAGGTTGCCGTGAATTCTCAACTTAAGTGACGGTAATCACCAACAACTCTTATTCTTCGACTTTCACTCATCATTATGACGCACACCTGTGGTGCGTTAGCTTCTTCACTGTAGTGCAACCACTCTAACCTCACCGACACCAAAATAGTTATCCTTTTGAATTTATTGATAAAAGTAATTGGTTCATTTATTGCTAATAGAAAACTATTACCTAGCTCCGCTAATTCAGCGGTAGTTTAAAGAAGTAGGATTGTAAAAATGAGTACACAACCTCAAAAAATCGTCGTCGTTGGCAATGGCATGGTTGGCCATCACTTTGTTGATGAAATGGCAAAACATGCAGGCTATGAAATTACAGTACTATCCGCTGAAGATCGTTTAGCTTATGATCGTGTTCACTTATCAGAGTATTTTTCTGGAAAAACTGCTGATGATTTAGCAATGACTACCCCAGCATACTACAACGAAATTGGTGTTAAGTTCTTCACCAACGCGAAAGTAACTCACATTGATAAAACCGCAAAAATAGTGACCACTGAAGCAGGCGAAACTTACGCTTACGACAAACTCGTCATGGCAACAGGTTCATACCCTTTTGTTCCACCTATTCCAGGTAAAGAGCGTGACCATTGTTTAGTTTACCGCACGATTCAAGATTTAGAAGACATTCAAGCATCAGCTAAAGCCGGTAAAGTCGGTGTTGTTGTTGGTGGGGGTTTATTAGGGTTAGAAGCTGCAAACGCACTTAAAGAATTAGGCCTACAAACACACGTTGTAGAATTTGCTCCACAATTGATGGGCGTTCAATTAGACAAAGACGGCGGCGCATTACTGCGTTCAATGATCGAAGGTATTGGCGTTCAAGTACATACACAAAAAGCCACTAATGAAATTGTAGACGGTGAAGAATGTGTTCACCGAATGAATTTTGCTGATGGTTCACATTTAGAGACTGACGTTATTTTATTCTCAGCAGGTATTCGTCCATACGATAACCTAGCACGCGAATTTGATTTAGCAGTTGGTGAACGTGGCGGTATTGTCGTTGACAACAACTGTAAAACGTCTGACGACAGCATTTACGCTATTGGTGAATGTGCTTTATGGAATAACTTTATCTTTGGTCTAGTAGCGCCGGGTTACACCATGGCTAAGGTTACTGCAGATAACATTATTGGCGGTGAACAACAATTTACCGGTGCTGACATGAGCACTAAGTTGAAGTTAATGGGTATGGACGTTGGATCAATCGGCGATGCCCATGCGCGTACTGAGGGCTGTAAAAGCTATGTTTATTCAAACCAACCTGATCAAATTTATAAAAAAATAGTGGTCAGTGCAGACGGTAAAGAATTATTAGGTGCCGTTTTAGTCGGCGATACCAGCGAATACGACTCACTATTACAATACGCATTAAATGGTATTGAATTACCTGAAAATCCAGACGGTTTAATTTTACCCAGCGCAGGCGAAAAACCAACATTAGGCGTAGACGCTTTACCTGACACAGCAACTATCTGTTCATGTTTGAATGTAACCAAAGGCGACATTATTGCTGCGATTGATTGTGGCGCCGTTGATGTAGGTGAAGTTAAATCTTCAACGAAAGCCGGCAGCGGTTGTGGTGGTTGTGCTGCATTATTGAAGAAAGTAACGGACCACGAATTAGAAAAACGTGGTGTTGAAATTAGCACTGACCTTTGTGAACATTTTGCTTACAGCCGTGTTGAATTATTTCACATCGTTAAAGCTGAACAAATTAAAACCTTTGACGTGTTAGTAGAAAAACACGGTTCAGGTTTAGGTTGTGAAATTTGTAAACCTGCAGCAGCGTCTATTCTCGCCTCAGTTTGGAATGACTACATCTTAAAGCCAGATCATGTATCACTTCAAGACACCAACGATGTCTTCCTAGGTAATATGCAAAAAGATGGCACTTATTCTGTCGTTCCACGTATGCCTGGTGGTGAAGTAACACCCGATAAACTCATTGTTATTGGTGAAGTCGCTAAAGAATATAACCTTTATACCAAAGTCACTGGCGGCCAACGTATCGATTTATTCGGCGCACGTGTTGACCAATTACCGGCTATATGGAAACGTTTAATTGATGCTGGCATGGAAACAGGTCACGCCTACGGTAAATCATTACGTACGGTTAAATCTTGTGTGGGTAGCACTTGGTGTAGATACGGCCAACAAGACAGCATGGCAATGGCTATATTTTTAGAAGATCGCTACAAGGGATTACGTTCCCCCCACAAAATTAAGTTTGCAGTTTCTGGCTGTACTCGTGAATGTGCTGAAGCGCAAAGTAAAGATATTGGTGTTATCGCCACGGAAAATGGTTGGAACTTATACGTTAGTGGTAACGGCGGCATGAAGCCTCGCCATGGTGATTTATTCGCGACTGATTTAGATGATGAAACTCTCATTAAATACATTGATCGTTATTTAATGTTCTACGTGCGTACAGCAGATCGTTTAACGCGTACTTCGGTATGGTTAGAAAACCTAGAAGGCGGTTTAGCCTACATGGAAAAAATAGTTAAAGACGATCACTTAGGTATTAATGCTGAACTAGAAAAGCAAATGGAAAATGTCGTTGATACCTATCAATGTGAATGGAAAACAACCATTGAAAGTACCGAGCAATTAAAACGTTTCCGTCAGTTTGTTAACTCTGACACCGTCGATGGCAATATTGAATTCGTTACTGAACGTGATCAAATTCGCCCAGCACAGGGTGATGAGAAAAAATACGGCGTTCAAATTCAAGCGGTTGATGTAACGCCTGCATAAGTCACGTTTATTGATAAGTGACGTTTACGAATAAAGAAGGAAAGTAAAATGACAACAGAAAATACGTGGCAAACTATTTGCTCAACAAGTGATTTAATTAAAAACTCAGGTGTTTGCGCCTTATTAGCGAACGAAGAGCAAGTTGCCCTATTCCAAGTGGGCAACGACAATATTTATGCTGTTTCTAATTTTGATCCTTTTGGGAAAGCTAACGTTTTATATCGCGGTTTAATTGGCGAGACTAAAGGTGACATTTATGTTGCTTCACCTTTATTAAAACAACGTTTTGTTTTGAATTCTGGAGCATGTTTAGATGATGATACTTTTGCCATTAAAACTTATGAAACACGTGTTACCAATGGAAAATTAGAAATATTCGGTTAGATATACCACTGTATGTTTTTTTAAAATCCCAGTTTAGTTAACTAAGCTGGGATTTTTTAATAATACACTATTGAATTTTCAGGTAAGTTTACCTCCATATAAAGTCTCATAAAACGCCTACACTCATGATCATAAATCAATTCAGTTCTTGAACCGGTTATTTTGGTGCATCCTTGCATCACAAACTCATAAAAGTCAGTTAACAAAACCCGATAAAACAACTAAACCAATGATATTAATCAAATTTATTTACTGGCATGAATTCTGCGTTATTATTATAAATATATTTAATTATTGATTTTTATTGGAATAAATTGAAAAAAAACACCTTGTCTTTACCAAAAAAAAATACGCTACATCAAGATGTTACTTCTAGATTAAAAGTATTGCTTGCAGAGATTAACCACGTAAAAGCAAAGGCATTAATGAGCGTACTAACTAATGGACAATATGACATCTATCATATTGCTCATTCTGGTGTGCCTTTACTAAGAGATGTTGAACAGCTAAACCCTGACGTTATCATTATTGATATAGAATCTCCAAACAGAGATATGCTTGAAAATCTCAATAAAATTTCTCAATTCGCCCCAAAACCTATCGTAGTTTTTTCAGAACAACAATGTGCTAATGCTACGATTAATCAGATGGTCAAGTCTGGGGTTAGTGCTTATGTTGTAGGGGAAGTTAACCAAACAAGAGTGAAATCAATTATTGATATTGCTATTGCAAGATTTGATCTTTTTCAGGGATTAAAACAAGAACTCGCTGACACTAAACAGAAACTATCGAGTCAAAAAAATATCGATAAAGCTAAGCGTTGGTTAATGGAAACGAAACAGCTTTCTGAAATAGACGCGTATCATTTAATTCGAAAAATGGCGATGGATAACAGCCAGAAAATGGATGATGTTGCCAAAAACATTCTTTCTGTTGCTAGCATTTTTTAGAAAATTTCAAAGCATTTTAAAGAATTGTAGAGAATATAAATCATGTTTAATGTTGAAAAAAAAAATATAAACTTAGGCTTTATGCCCTTAACAGACAGTGCCCCCGTAATTATTGCTCATGAAATGGGCTTTTATGAAAAATGGGGACTTAATGTTAACCTCACCAAACAAAATTCTTGGGCCACATTAAGAGATAAATTGCATACCGGTGTTATTGATGCCGCCCAAATGTTAGCACCGATGCCCATTGCCAGTAACTTAGGTTTACATGGGCAAAAATCAACCGTGATCTCCCCAATGATATTGAGCCGTAACGGCAATGGCATTACGTTATCCACTAAACTCTATCAAAAAATATTATCTCAACATAATACAAATGAAATCAGTATGCCCTTTTCGGCAAACATACTTAGGCATGAAATAGATGAACGAAAAAAAGTAGGCAAAAAATTAACCTTCGCTGTCGTTTTTCCTTATAGCTGTCACCATTATCAACTTATTGAATGGCTAAAAAATAGTAGTATTAGCACATCAGACATTAATTTGTTAATTGTACCTCCTTCAGACATGGTGCCATCTATGCATTTAGGCGATCTTGATGCCTTTTGTGTGGGTAGCCCTTGGAGTACTAAAGCGGTTCGAGAAGGTGTTGGCATTACCGGTGTTACTTCTTCTGACTTATGGGAAGACTCACCTGAGAAGGTGCTTGGGTTAATGTCTGATTGGCAAGTTAAACACCCAGAAACAACCTTTGCTTTAGTCTCTGCTTTATATGAGGCATGCCAGTGGCTTGAAAATATTCCCAATCGTTTTGAAGCAGCACGGTTCTTGAGTCGTGCAAAATACTTAGACACTCATATCGACATCATTGCGCCCTCATTACTGGGAAGTTGCCTAACGCTTAACAACTTGTCACCACGTAAAGTAGAAAACTATCAACAATTTTCAACCTTAGGTGATCCAGCATTCAATAGGCCCGCACATTATTATGGTGAAAACATTGCCAAATTAATGCATGCCAATGGGCACATAAACGCAAAACAAATAATGGATCTAGACATCAGCTCAATCTATAGAGAAGATATTTATCAGTCTGTTATATAGGAAGGATAAGTAGAGTCTTCGATAAAATGTATGATCTTAATGTAATTCCATATATACACCAAAATAGTGCAAACACTTCCCACTTTTGGATCAAACTAAGCAAAGCATTTAATGAAAACCCACACAAACAATGACAAGTGGTTGATTTAAATTCAAAATAATACATGGCATCAATTATGCTATATAGTAAATAGCGTTTTCATGTTAATGCAACCAACAGCGGTTGTTCTAACTATAAAGTGAAAATTGACTAAAAACTTATTTCGTTAAAACTAATCGCACTGCAACGACGTAGTCATTATTAGTTTGGCATTGAAGCCCACAGTACTCGGATTGTATCCAAAGTTCTGTGGGCTTTTTTATTTGGAGAAAGGTATTTTGAAAACGACTTTAAAAAATGAATGTAAAAAATTATGCCGTACTGTTATTGCAGGACTATGTATTTCTGGCGCTCTACTTACTTCGTCTTTACAGGCGGCAGAGTTAGGTTATCCAGAAAAAGAAGAACTTAAATTTGGCTTTATTAAATTAACCGATATGGCCCCCATCGCCATTGCTTATGAAAAAGGCTTTTTTGAAGATGAAGGGCTATACGTAACGATTGAGTCACAAGCGAACTGGAAAGTATTGCTTGATGGCGTTATAGATGGTCGGTTAGATGGTGCGCACATGCTTGCTGGCCAACCCATAGCGGCAACGATTGGTTACGGGACTAAAGCTGAAATTATCACACCTTTTTCAATGGACTTAAATGGTAATGCCATAACGGTTTCTAATGAGATTTGGAAACAAATGAAGGTCAATATTCCTAAGCAAGCCGACGGAAGACCTGTTCACCCTATTAAAGCTGATGCATTAAAACCTGTTGTAGAAAAGTATCTTGATGAAGGTAAACCTTTCAACATGGGTATGGTATTTCCAGTGTCGACACATAACTATGAATTACGTTATTGGTTAGCGGCTGGTGATATTCATCCGGGATTCTATGCACCGCATAAAGGTGATACATCAGGAAAAATTGACGCGCAAGTACTGTTGTCAGTAACGCCTCCTCCACAAATGCCAGCCACAATGGAAGCCGGCACTATTTATGGTTATTGTGTAGGTGAACCTTGGAACCAACAAGCCGTCTTTAAAGGCATTGGTGTGCCAGTTGTTACCGATTATGAAATTTGGAAGAACAACCCAGAAAAAGTATTTGGTATTACTAAAGCCTTTGCAGAGAAATACCCAAATACCACCATTCGCTTAACACGTGCTCTCATTCGTGCAGCAAAATGGTTAGACGATAACAATAATGCTAACCGTCCAGAAGCAGTGAAAATTTTATCTCAATCAAACTATGTAGGTGCTGATTACGACGTTATTGCAAACAGTATGACAGGTACCTTTGAGTACGAAAAAGGTGATGTACGTTCAGTACCTGACTTCAATGTATTCTTTCGTTACAACGCCACTTATCCTTACTACTCAGATGCTATTTGGTATTTAACACAAATGCGTCGTTGGGGACAAATTAGCGATGACAAACCTGATAGTTGGTACAAAGATATTGCTGCAAAAGTTTACCGCCCAGATATTTACATGGCTGCAGCGCAATCATTAGTTGATGACAAGTTAATGTCTAAAAGCGACTTTTCAGACTTAGTCGGTGAAGACGGTTTCCGTGCTCCTCAAAAACACTTTATTGACAATATTGTTTATGACGGTACTCAGCCAAACACTTATATCAACAAGTTTAAAATTGGTTTGAAAGCGGGTGACAAACTTTAGAACATTGTCGTATTTCACACCGAACTTTAGTAAGTAGTAATGCGCTGCCCATAAATAGGTAGCGCATAGAGGAGAACGAAAATGACTGCTGTAATTAGCAAAAAAACATTAGGTATTGCCCCATTGAGTAATAACAAAATAATCAGGTCCTTTATTTCAGAAAAGGCACAAGCGTTGATATTACCTATGGCCGGTATCTTCTGTTTTATGCTGCTATGGTCGTTTACGGCAAGTAGCATTGATACGTCGCTCGGAAAATTCCCTGGACCCAGTGCAGTAGCCACCCAAGTGGTTAATTTAATTGACGAGCATAATGCTGAGCGTGACAAGGAAGATGCTTTTTATATTCGTCAAGACGCACGCAATAAATTACGCATGGCAAAAGATCCAAGCTATCAACCTAAAGTACGCATTTATACCGGTAAAGAAACATTTTTAGACCAAATATTTACCAGTTTAGTCACGGTAATAAGTGGCTTCTTAGTGGCGGCTGTTATTGCTATTCCGTTAGGTATTGCCATTGGTTTAAGCAAAACACTCAACACAGCTATAAACCCGATAATACAGATATTCAAACCTGTATCACCTTTGGCTTGGTTGCCCATAGTAACCATGGTGGTCAGTGCGCTTTATGTATCTCCTGACCCTATGTTTGCTAAATCATTTATCACCTCTTTAATCACGGTAACTTTATGTAGCCTTTGGCCTATGGTCATCAACACCTCTTTTGGTGTGGCTTCAATGAACCAAGACTGGGTGAATGTCAGCAAAGTATTAAGCTTACCTAAGCACGTTCATATTCAAAAAATTGTGCTACCTGCTTCCATTCCAGCCATTTTTACCGGCATGAGAATGTCATTAGGTATCGCTTGGATGGTGCTTATTGCGGCTGAAATGCTGGCACAAAACCCAGGGTTAGGGAAATTCGTTTGGGATGAATTCCAAAACGGGAGCTCGCAATCGCTTAGTCGCATTATGACCGCAGTATTAACGATTGGTCTTATTGGCTACCTGCTTGACAGAACCATGCTGCAACTTCAAAGAATATTGTCTTGGGACAAATCAAGCGCACAACTTTAGCCAATATAGGATTAAGGAAATCACATGAGTATTATTTTAGACATCAGCAAAGTAGATATGGTATTTCCAACCCCTAAAGGCGACTTTACCGCGTTAAAGGGTGTTGATTTACAAATAAAAAAAGGTGAATTCATCTCACTTATTGGTCATTCAGGTTGTGGTAAATCAACCGTATTAAACATTGTTGCCTGTTTGCACAGAGCAACATTGGGCGGTGTGTTATTGCATAACAAAGAAGTAACAGAACCCGGCCCTGAACGTGCGGTTGTTTTTCAAAACCATTCATTATTGCCTTGGTTAACCGCCTATCAAAATATTGAGTTAGCAGTAAAACAAGTCTTTAAAAATAAGATGTCTCCCGCCGAAATGAAAGAATGGATCGAGCATAACTTACGTTTAGTACATATGGATCATGCAAAAGACAAGCGACCTGATGAAATTTCAGGTGGTATGAAACAGCGTATTGGTATTGCCAGAGCCTTAGCAATGAAACCCGAAGTCCTTTTAATGGATGAACCCTTTGGTGCGCTCGACGCGTTAACGCGAGCTCATATGCAAGATTCATTAATGGAAATTCAGCAAAAGCTAAATAACACCGTAATAATGATCACCCATGACGTAGATGAAGCTGTTTTATTATCTGACCGTATTGTCATGATGACCAACGGACCAGCAGCAACAATAGGCGAAATATTAGACGTCAACTTACCTCATCCAAGAAATCGTTTAGCACTGGCAGAAGATGTTGAATATAACCGTTTACGCTCAGCTGTGTTAACCTTCTTGTATGAAAAACAACGAAAAGTTGAAACAATACCAATAAGTGAAGCGACCAAGACAACAGCAAAAACTCAAACAAAACAAAACACGTCCAGTGTTGCTTAATACATTGAGCTAAATTTAAAAATTATAAAACTTATTTAAAAAACTTTAAGGAATAAACCATGCAAACAGTACATAAACTCTCAAAACTAAGTGCACTGATTTTATTAGCCTGTGCAAGTGTTTCAGCAAACGCAAATAGCGAGAATAATGCTAAAACCAGTATCGATTTAAATTTGCGCTATGAAACAGTTGATCAAGACAATGCCAAAAAAGAAGCCTCTGCGCTAACACTAAGAACTCGCCTAAATTACACCAGTGCAAGTTATAACGGTTTTTCAGCGGCCATAGAAGTAGAAGACTCTCGCCAATTAGGTCTCAACGACTATAACGATACGGTGGGCAATAATACGGAATATTCTGTTATCGCCGATCCAGAAACGACTGAAGTAGACCAAGCTTTTGTACAATATAAAAAAGAGGGGATCACCGCCAAAGTCGGTCGCCAAGTATTAACCCTAGATAATCATCGTTATGTCGGACATGTTGGATGGCGTCAAGATCGACAAACATTTGATGCAGCAACTATAACTTATGCAACCTTAGACAATGTAAAAATGAGCTATAGCTACATTAATAAACGTAATCGTATTTTTTCCAATGAAAAAGATTTTGATTCAAAAGACCATTTATTTAACATCGCCTACAAAACGAATTATGGCAAACTAACCGCTTACAGCTATCTCTTAGAAGTTGATGAAGGAACCGCTAATAGCTTAGATACTTTCGGTTTGAGTTTTAATGGTAAAAAAGATAAATTTTCATATTCAGCCGAATTTGCTACTCAAGATTCAGAAAGCGGTGGAACTGACTATTCTGCAAGTTATATGGCTATTCAAGGTGGATACAGCTTTGATGCTGTAACCGTTAAATTAGGTGCTGAAGTTTTGGGTAGTGATGATTCAATGTTTGGATTTTCAACACCACTGGCGACACTTCATAAATTCAATGGTTGGGCAGACCAATTTTTAGGCACACCAAAAGAAGGCTTGGTTGATCTTTATGCCTCAGTGTCAGGTAAAGCATTTGGCGGCGGTTGGACCGTCACAATTCATGATTATTCTGCTGATGAATCAACCGATACAGTTGACGATTTAGGCAGTGAAATTAATGCCGTTTACGTTAAGAAATTCGCTAAGAATTATAAGGCTGGCTTGAAGTATGCTGCATACTCGGCAGGTGATTCCACTGCAGGTAAAGTTGACACAGATAAAGTTTGGCTTTGGGTTAGTGCTAAGTTTTAAACTAACAACTGTATAAAGACAGAAGCGAGTTTATACTCTTTGGTTGTGATCTTTCATAACCAAAGAGATTTTCTCTGACACAAAATCGCAAATAAGCAGTTATCAACAACCTGCTCGATTATAATATGACTTTTTATCTTTTATTCGATAACATGTATGCAGACCTAAATAGACTGACACTTGTCAGTTTCTCCTTAATATGAAATATAATGTCAACTCAAACACCTGCTAAACGTCCTAATACCTTTTTAGAACTCATTTTTAATATTGCTATTCCATCTGTTATTTTAATGAAATTATCGGGGGATGAATATTTAGGCTCTGTGAATGCCTTAATTATAGCCTTATTATTTCCACTGGGTTTTGGCTTGTATGATTTTGTTAAAAATAAGTCGATGAATTTCATTTCGTTACTCGGATTTATAAGTACCTTATTAACAGGTGGTATTGGTTTATTTGAATTAGATGTTGAATGGCTGGCTATTAAAGAAGCCGCAATTCCATCTGCAATAGGTTTAGTTGTTCTGATTTCTGGATTTTGGGGCAAACCATTAATTGCCAAAATAATGTTAAACCCTCTTTTGTTTAATTTGGATTTAATCTACCAAACCCTATCAAATAAAAACAAAACTGATGTGTTTAAAACACGAATTCAGTGGGCAAATCACCTGTTATCAACAACTTTTATTTTTTCTGCCGTAATGAATTATTTATTAGCTAAATGGATTGTAGTCAGCCCAGCAGGTACCACAGCGTTTAATGAACAACTAGGCGAGATGACGCTATTAAGTTACCCCGTAATCGCCATACCATCACTTATAATGCTCATTGCGATTATGTTTTTTGTGGTAAGAAGCGTGATGAAATTAACCGGTTTAACGTTAGATCAAATATTTAAAGGTGAATAAAAAGTATTCATGTTGACCCAAGAAGTTTGGTTTACCTTTATTTGATAAAATAATTGAGTGTTAGTTACCTGACTCTATTCCGAAAAAAGAAAAGCCGAGCATCGTATGATACTCGGCTTTTTATATTCAGAAAAAGACGTTAATTCAACGTTTAATCGTCTTCCACCAAAGTCATGAGTGACGTATTGCCCCCCGATGCTGTGGTATCAATGCTAATTGTTTTTTCTGTGAGTAAGCGTTGAATTAGATGATCAAGATACTCTGAACTTATTACAGGTAATATCGCACCCGAACGTTCGGCCAATTTTTCACTGAAAAAATGTTTGCGGTCGCAAAGACTATCTACAACAATGCCTGATAACGCGGGGTGTGCCAGCATCGTTGATAAGTGATGTAAGCGAGCCACTTGAAAAACATTTTTATCGGCGCCTGTCGCAATAAACTTGTCCCTAAAGGCTATCGCTTCATCATAATACAGATCAGACACAACCGTAATAACCGTATTGCCTGTTGCCAATGCCGTTACGATTGAAAGCACCCAAAAATGAAAGGTTACATTTTTATCAGCAAAACAAATAATATTACCGCGGTTTTCTAAATAAAGAATATTAGACTCACCTGTTGGTCCCGGTAATATTCCTGGTTTTTTCAAACGTTTTTCAATGCTAATTAATTGTGAACGTGCGGATGTTAAGGTGCGATTTAAATCGTCCGCTAAATCTTCAACAATACCTACATGCGAAATTTTTGCGAGTAATTGACGTACACAAGAAATACGGGTATTTAACTCCGTTAATCGCCAGTTTTTTTCTGCCGAATTCGCCTTATTCATAAACAAAACCGCTTCTTTTTCGGATTGTTCACCGCCATCTAAGGCTTCTACTTGCGAAGGTAACAAGTTAAATTGCTCTGCATCAGGCGTCGCTTTTTCTTTAACCAAACGCGTTAAATAATTTGGACCACCCGCTTTTGGACCCGTACCTGAAAGGCCACGACCACCAAAAGGTTGTACACCAACAATTGCACCAATCGTATTACGATTGATATACACATTACCTGCGCGTGATAATCGAGCTAATTCATAAGCTCGATGTTCAATGCGAGTATGAATACCCATGGTTAAACCAAAGCCAGTGCCAT
>JASDWX010000095.1:22554-49241 GCA_041890515.1 Alteromonadaceae bacterium | reverse complement strand
GGCGACCTACTGATTACAAGTCAGTTGCTCTACCAACTGAGCTAAGTCGGCACACGAAGAACGTGTGCAGTATTATTGAGTAAAAAATAATACTTTGGCACCGAATAAATGTTTCTTTAAAGTAAGCAACAAATATTCAAATAGTGTTTGAATAGATGGTGCCTCGACCCGGAATCGAACCAGGGACACGAGGATTTTCAATCCTCTGCTCTACCGACTGAGCTATCGAGGCAGTGTCTAATCTGCTGTCTTCTCGGCTTTGCCTTGAAGACGGGGCGTATTAAACTGTTTTTCGTTTTGTTCGTCAACTCTTTTTTTTAAATAAATGTTTGTTTGCTGTTTTTTTCTGCTTTTTGTCGGAATAGTCAGCGTAAAAGGGCAAATTAATTGTAAACAACTATAAAAAAAGTGATTTTCTTGTTATTTTTTAGGAGGAACATAGCCTTCAATTTCTGGTTCTTTTCCTTCAAAAAGATAAGCAATCATCGCTGTTTCTAAAAAAGCACGGTCATTTGGCTCCATCATGTTCATTTTTTTCTCATTAATGATCATGGTTTGTTTTTGTTGCCAGTTTTTAAATGCTTCTTGGCTAATATTATCAAAAATACGTTTACCTACTTCTCCAGGGTAAAGTTGAAATCCTAATCCTTCAGCGTCTTTCTTTAAGTTTTGACAAAATACAATACGGCTCATAAGTTATTTCTCTTGTTCTTCGTTAGTATGTGGGTCTGTGCATCTCGACATTATCATGGCTTTAATAAAGTGATCAGTTTTTGCGTTGATGCTGCTAAGCCAACCGATGCTGTTGTATTCAAATTGTACCACTGTTGTTGGCTATTTTCGTTGATTTCTTTTACCAATAGTTGTTCACAATCTATAACAATAGGTTCTATGTCTAAGTGAAAGTGACTAAAGGTATGGCGAAACTTTGTTAATCGCTGTGCTGAGGTTTGCTTTAAGTGCTGCTTTGCCAATAAAGAGGCAATCTCATCTTCGTGCTGAACCTCGAGAAAACACCATAAACCTCCCCATATGCCACTTGGAGGACGTTTCTCTAATAATACCTGCTGGTTTATGCGGGGTATCACCATGATAGTCTGTTTCTCAGGAATAGTTTTCTTAGGTTTTTTTTGTGGGAAGCTACTTTGTTCATTCAATGAAAATGCTAAACAACTTTCATTTAATGGACAAAGATCACATTTAGGTTTACTGCGCGTACAAATGAGCGAACCTAAATCCATCATTGCTTGATTAAATTGTGCAACACCTTCTTTGGGGGTTAATACTTCCGCAATAGGCCATAATGCTTTTTCATACTTACTTTGACCATTATGGCCTTCAACCATATAACAACGAGCTAATACACGTTTCACGTTGCCATCTAAAATTGCATGATGTTTATTGAGCGCCAGGCTTAAAATAGCAGCAGCAGTTGAACGACCTATGCCGGGCAGGGCAATGACTTGATCAATATCCTCTGGAAAAGAACCTTGGTAATCTTGATGAATTATTTTTGCGGTTTTATGTAGGTTACGTGCACGTGCGTAATAACCTAAGCCTGTCCAATGATGTAACACGTTATCTTCATCAGCATTTGCTAAATCTGTAATGGTTGGGAAGCTGTCCATAAAACGTTGATAGTAAGGAATAACAGTGGCTACTTGTGTTTGTTGCAACATTATTTCTGAGATCCATACACGGTATGGGGTTTTATTTTGCTGCCAAGGTAAATGCTTTCTGCCTTGGACTTTATACCAGTCGAGTGTTTGCGTGGCAAAATACTGCGCTGATTTTAATGATATTTGAGTTTTATTTGTCATAGACTCCTAGTTTACCTAATAAATGGACACGAATAAATGTGCATTTTTTATTGCAAAAATTTATAATGCCATTATGCTCTCGTCCCTATTAGTATCGAGATTATTTCTCGGAATGAACTCCCCAAGTCTTAAGGAATTAAAATGAAAGTAAATGCTAAAAACCGTAACCGCCGCTTACGTAAAAAATTACGTGTTGATGAATACCAAGAATTAGGTTTCGATGTTGCTTTTAAATTGGCAGACGGTACAGATAATGATGCTGTGGATACCTTTTTAAATAACTTTTTTAGTGAAGTTATTCAACCGAATGCATTAGGTTTTGGTGGTGAAGGCGATGTGTTATGGCATGGTCTTGTGTGTACTCAAAATATTGGTAAATGTACGGATGAAAACCGTACGGCCGTTGAATCATGGTTGAATGAAAATGGTGCTACAGCCGTTGCTGTAAGTGAGCTTTACGATGTTTGGTGGGCTGAATAATTTTTACTCCCCACTTTCAATTTTTAAATACAACCAGTAAAGAAAAAACCTATGACTGAAGAAAGAACCCACAAGACCATTGAAGAAGCGGAAAAAGAAGGCAAATATATTCGTAAAGTACGTAGTTTTGTTAAGCGTGAAGGACGTTTAACGAAAGGACAAGCGAGTGCATTGGAAAAATTTTGGCCAACAATGGGCTTGAATCACCCTGACGGGATGATTGATTTTGCTAGCCTGTTTAATAATAACAATCCTATTGTTTTAGAAATTGGCTTTGGCATGGGGAAATCTTTAGTTGACATGGCAAAAAATTCGCCTGAATTAAATTTTGTCGGTGTTGAAGTGCATCGACCAGGTGTTGGCGCCTGTATTTCATTAGCACAAGATGAAGGTGTTGATAATTTAAAGTTGTTTGAACACGATGCGATAGAGGTCCTTGCTGACTGTATTCCTGATTGTTCATTAACGACGGTGCAATTGTTTTTTCCTGATCCTTGGCATAAAAAGAAGCATCATAAACGTCGTATTGTGTCGCTTGAGTTTGTCGAAACGATTCGTCAAAAACTTAAAGTTGACGGTGTGTTCCATATGGCGACAGATTGGGAAAATTATGCAGAGTGCATGATCGAAGATATGAATTCAGCACCGGGTTATGAAAATTTAGCCATTGAAGGTGACTTTGTTCCACGACCTGACTCTCGTCCGTTAACGAAATTTGAAAACCGTGGTAATAATTTAGGTCATGGCGTTTGGGATATTCAATTTAAACGCCAAGATTAATATCAAGTGAGCGGCTAATTTTAATATTGTTAGTTTAGATATTGTTGTTCAACATGAAAAAGATGCTGGCTGTTACGCAAATTCCCAGTATCTTTTAGCCATTGAGTCGTAATAATTTCACGCTGTAATGCGGCTTGTAATATACGTGCTTTGTATTGTGACCAATAATAAATAGTCGCCTGCTGATGAATCTCGTTATTAGGAAATACTTCACTTCTATTTGCTTCTAGCTCTGCCAATATATCAGCAATGACTTTTGGTTTGAGCTCCTCTTCAATTTGCTGCTTAAATTTAGTGAAACGTTTTGCTTTCACTAATAACCATGCCATCCACAATATCATTGCACCTGCAAAAACAGGTAAAATATCTACAATCATTACTTTATTTATTCTCATAAAACACTGTGAACATCTTATCAGGCTTAGCTATATTGGCTTACTATTATTTTATTTAACGATGAATAAATTAAACAGTAAAGTGGGCTTTTTCATGCATTAATAATTTTGCCTTTAACCCTAAACCACCGGCATAACCGGTTAACTTTCCATTCGACCCAATCACACGATGACAAGGTATAATTAACGCGATTGGGTTTTTCCCATTTGCGGCACCGACAGCACGTACCGCCTTTTCATTATTAATTTTTTTCGCTATCCACAAGTAACTTTGCGTATCACCTTGTTTTATCGTGGTTAAAGCTTGCCATACTTTTTGTTGAAAGGGTGTACCTAGTGGTGCAAGTGGTAAATTAAATACGGTACGCTCACCTGAAAAGTATTCTCCAAGTTGTTTACATACCACTATAAAATTTTCGTCACTTTCGGTGTAACTTTTATCAATAATCAGTGGTGATGCACTTTGTTGAAAGGAAAGAGCGGTTAACCCTTGTTCGTTCGCTGTTAACGCTATATCGCCATAAGGAGAGGGGGTGATAGTATAATACATAATTATTTCGCTTATTTTTGTGCTTTCGATATTTTTTTGTGTGGTTATCAAACGTAAGTCACTGTCAGAAAACATTGTGGCATATGCTCTTCAAGTTCGCCATGGTTCAGCAATAGCCAGTAAGGTTTTATTATTGGGTTTATCATGGTTTATTGTTAAAGCATTTAATCATGCCTAAATCAGTACTTGGAAACGCGTCAGGATCACTTAATTCCAGTATGGCGATGTAATTTATTTTCAACGGGACTATATCTTTAGTTGAGTTAATGTTTTTCGAACGTTTAAATACGTTTAGGTTTTGATGAATGTCCGTTTAACTTGGCTGACAAGAGTTACCGGTGATTAATAATCGAATATAGACTTACCAGCTAACTTTGCGTAAAGACTTAACCACATGCTCGGGTAAATGTCGATACCTAAGCTTTTGTTGTTCCGTTGATGTATCTATTTGTATGAGTATAAATGCTTCAACATTTAACATTCGCGAAAATCAGACATTAATGCTAGAAATGACAGTAAGGCCTGATTTTATTTGTACTTTTATAACATTTAGATGATAAACCTATAATTGATATAAGAGGCAATAGCACTTGATTGACTCTCAAGAGTTACTTGTCGGATGCTAATTTTTGGCGGTACTGCAGCGCAATTACTTTTAAAATATCGCGCCAGCTAATAATGCCTAATGGCTGCATTTTATCATCTACAATAGGCAAACATGAAATATGGTTATCATAAAAGAGCAAAGCGGCTTCGTTTAATGTAGCGCTTTCACTCGCTGTAGTAAGGTCTCTATTCATGATTAAATGGATTTTTTTGTGTAACGACGAGTGATCACGTGGCGTTTCATTTTTTGTACCAATAGTAGGGCTCAAGTGCTTATAGATATCGCGGTCGGTTATTACCCCCACGAGTACTTCATCGCTTAGCACTAAAATATGGTGGATCTTATGCTGATCAAATATCGCTTTTGCTTTCTCTAAATCATCATCCATGTCGAGAGTAATTAAGTTTGTCGACATTACTTTACTTAGGCTCATTATTTTATCTATATCCCTATCTATTTCTTATGGGTTAAACATAAACAATAATCTTTTAATAAACAATCTCCTTTTAATAAAAACTGTAAGTTCTTTAATATATAACAAAAGGAATTGGTGGTTGTCACAAAAGTGTCACACAACTGTCTTATAATTCACTCTGTACTAAAATTTCCAAAATTGAAGGTGTTTTGAGTGGCAATTGCATTGAAGTCGACTGGCCCACGTCAGTTGAAAAATACATTAGCACAATGGTTAATAACATTAGGTGGCATAAGTGTTTTGTTTACACTTGTGTTGATCTTTTTATATTTATTGTATGTGATACAACCTATTTTCGAATCGGCAAAAATTGAACCCGTCGGTCAATTTGAAATAAGTACAACAGCGCCTACTCTAGCTACAGGCGTTGATGAACTTAAAGAAATAGCCTTTCAAATAAATCAAGAAGGTTTGATTAATTTCTACCAATTAGTTAAAAGTCCAGCTCACGACAAAGGTACTTTAGTGCTGAGTGAAAACTTACTCAGTGGTGAGGCTACATTAGTCGATGTTATTAGATCGGGTGTAGAAAATAAATTACTGCTCGATAGTGAAGGCAATGTGCAACTTATTGCAGCCAAATTTTTCTCAAACTTTGATTCTGGTTCACGTGAAATTATTCCGAGTATCGCCTACCCATTAGGGGAGGAGTTTATTAAAGTTGATGAGAATGGAGATGTATTTTCTAAACTTTCATTTGGCATGAATGAGGAAAAAGCTGTTTTTGTAGCTTTTACTCAAGATAAGCGCTTAATTAAAACAAGCTTAATTGCAGAAGATGATTTTACATACGACTCTGCACATGAAGCAATATATCAGGAAATTGACTTTCCTGTTGACCATGTTAACGAAATTCTAGTGACACCTGACATGGCATTAGCTTTTGTTCGAAGTGACGATCAAGTTTTTGTTTACGACCTCACAGATGAAGATACCGTTGAACTTAAAGCAACCATTATTCCTTCATTAGAGCAAAGCAGTACTAAACCTCATCATGTTACCTCTATGGCTTTGCTTTCTGGCAGTAGCTCTATTTTAATTGGTAACAGTGCTGGTAAAGTCACACAATGGTTTGAAGTTGCAACCGATAACGGGCGACAGTTTAAAAACATTCGAAGTTTTGATGTCAGTGAAACCGAAGCAGTTACCAAAATTTATACCGAACAATTTAGAAAAAGCTTTTATACGTTAACGCCCTCAGGTGAAATGGGTGTTTTCTACACGACAAGTGAAGCTGATTTATGGCGTGGTCAATTAACCACAGGAAAGACCAGCGCATTTGCTATTTCACCTCGAGCAGATGGTTTAGTGATTGTTGAAGGCAATCTATTAAAAGTGTTCAGTGTTGAAAATGAACACCCAGAAGTGACGTGGAGTGCTTTATGGGAAGAAGTTTGGTACGAAGGTTACCCTGAAGCAAAATTTATTTGGCAGTCAACATCTGGCTCTGATGATTTTGAAGGGAAATTTTCTTTAGTACCTATTTCTTTTGGTACCATGAAAGCCGCTATGTACGCGATGATGTTTGCGGTACCAATCGCTTTAAGCGCAGCTATTTACACCGCTTATTTCATGACTCCAGGAATGCGCCGAAAAGTTAAGCCTACCATTGAGTTAATGGAAGCCTTGCCAACCGTTATTTTAGGTTTCTTGGCAGGCTTGTGGTTAGCACCAATAATAGAAAACTATTTACCTGCAATTGCGATGTTGCTAGTTTTGCTACCACTTTCAGTGTTTCTTACTGCCTTTGCTTGGCATCAATTACCTAAAGAAATGAAAAACCGTATTCCTGAAACATGGGCACCGATAATACTTGTCCCAGTATTATTGATTGCTGGCGGAAGCGCTTTTCTTTTATCACCTTTTTTTGAAACATTATTCTTTGGTGGCGATGTTCGACAATTTATCACTAACGACCTAGATATAGACTTTGACCAACGTAATTCATTGGTTGTTGGTTTAGCAATGGGCTTTGCCGTTATACCGACTATTTTCTCTATGGCAGAAGATGCAATCTTTAGTGTACCCAAACATTTAACCAGTGGTTCATTAGCGCTTGGTGCAACACAATGGCAAACCCTTGCAAAAGTTGTCTTGCTAACCGCGAGTCCAGGTATATTTTCTGCCGTGATGATGGGCTTAGGTCGAGCAGTAGGCGAGACAATGATCGTTCTTATGGCTACCGGTAATACACCTATTTTAGATTGGAGTATCTTCCAAGGTATGCGTACTTTAGCGGCCAATATTGCGGTTGAAATGCCAGAATCAGAAGTGGGTAGTTCACATTATCGAATCTTATTTTTAGCTGCTTTTGTTTTATTTGTTTTCACCTTTATTTTTAACACGTTTGCTGAGCTGATACGTCAGCGCTTACGTGAAAAATACAGCTCGTTATAGTTAAGGAACTGAGTTTATGAATAGTTGGTTTAAATCTGGTTCTCCGTGGGTGTGGTTATCTGCTGGCGGAGTAAGTATCAGTTTAATTTCAGTTATAGGTTTGTTGTGGTTAATTGCGTCACGCGGATTATCTTACTTTTGGCCTGCAGACATTTATCAATTTGAAACGGTTAATGAAAAAGGACAAGCAGTTACGGTTATCGGTGAAATATACGATCGTGAGAGCTTACCTACAAAACAGTTATCACATTTAAATTTAGGCTTAGATCCGAACAAAGAAACAATTGAACGGATTTTAGTTAAAACGGGTAACCGTGAACTTGTTAATTTAGATTTTCGCTGGTTGTTAGTGCCGCTTATCAATAAAACCACTACACCAGAAGAACTAGTTGTGGTTGAACGTCGCACAAATGGTAATTTCTATGGTTATGTAGAAGGCATTATTTTAGACGGTCAACCTGTTGGCCTTGAAAAAATGGCTGAATTGGTTGAACGTGTAGATGTCTTTCAAGATGAAATGGAAGAATTACAAAAAGTTGACATAGGTGCTATTAATTATCAAATAGAACGTTTACGTTTGAAAAAGCGCAAACATATACTTGATGAAACATTAACGGTTGCACGTGAAAAAGAGATTGATAAGGAAGTTGCTCGTTATAACGCTGATTATCAGATACTAGAAACAGAGCTCATGGCTATTCGTGACAAAGTATCTCGCGACCAATTAGTGGTTCGTTCGATGGGCGGAGAAGTTATTCAGATAAGTTTTGAACAAATACTCAAAATTACTTATAACAATAAATTGTCTATTTTTGGTCGAGCATCAGTTTTTATTCAGCAAATTGGAAGCTTCTTAGTTGATGACCCTCGAGAAGCAAATACCGAAGGTGGTGTATTTCCTGCCATATTTGGTACTGTATTAATGGTTTTATTGATGACAGTTATTGTTTCTCCTCTTGGGGTGGTTGCCGCAATTTATTTACATGAATATGCTGGTAAGAATGCACTAACAAAGTTGCTTCGTATTGCTGTTATTAACTTAGCAGGTGTTCCGTCGATTGTTTATGGTGTATTTGGCTTAGGTTTCTTCGTGTATATGGTGGGTGGTAGTTTAGATCAATTGTTTTATGCTGAAACCTTACCTAGTCCAACTTTTGGCACGCCAGGGGTTATGTGGTCAGCATTAACATTAGCGATACTAACGTTACCTGTTGTTATTGTCTCAACCGAAGAAGGTCTGTCTCGAATTCCATCAGCTATGCGTCATGGTTCTTTAGCGCTAGGTGCAACAAAGGCAGAAACGTTATGGCGTATTATTCTACCCATTGCTAGCCCTGCTATCATGACCGGTATTATATTAGCGATTGCGCGTGCAGCAGGTGAAGTTGCCCCGTTAATGTTGGTAGGTGTTGTTAAGATGGCGCCGAACTTACCGCTTGATGGTAACTTCCCCTTCTTACATTTAGACCGTAAGTTTATGCATTTAGGTTTTCATATTTATGATGTAGGTTTTCAAAGCCCTAATGTTGAAGCAGCACGTCCATTAGTCTTTGCAACTGCATTTTTATTGGTGACTATTATTGTTTCACTCAATATGACAGCCGTTACCATACGTAACCGTTTAAGAGAAAAATATCGCATGTTAGAGCATTAATTTAATGTATCACCCTTGTTATTAAATTTAGCGAGGGTGAAAATTTTCTCTTATATAAATAAGAAGAAAACATTAATAATGAACGCTTTAATCGAAACGAACAAAATTTAAGCATTGAAAGAGAAAATTATGATTTCAGTCAGCCCAAGAGCATTAGACCCAAAAGTTAAACTTGATCTTAATAACTTATCGCCAGAACAAGTGGCGTTAGAAATTAAAAATTTAAACTTATACTATGGCGACAAACAAGCCTTACAAAACATAAGTATGTCTATTCCTAAAGGACAAGTTACCGCATTTATCGGCCCTAGTGGTTGTGGTAAGTCAACGCTTTTACGTTGTATAAACCGTATGAACGACTTAGTCGATATATGTAAAGTTGAAGGTGAAATTAATCTTCATGGCCAAAATATATATGGTAAGCAAGTTGATGTTGCTGCATTACGTCGTCAAGTCGGTATGGTATTTCAACGACCTAATCCATTCCCTAAAACCATTTATGAAAATGTTGTTTATGGTTTGCGTATTATGGGAGAGAACAATCGTCGTGTATTAGATGAAGCGGCAGAAAAATCATTACGAAGCGCAGCATTATGGAATGAAGTAAAGGATCGATTGCACGATAGTGCTTTAGGTCTTTCTGGTGGTCAGCAGCAACGTCTCGTTATTGCCAGAGCTATTGCGATTCAACCTGAAGTATTATTACTTGATGAACCAACGTCTGCACTTGACCCTATTTCAACATTAACGATTGAAGAATTAATTAATGATTTGAAAAAGCAGTTCACTGTTGTGATTGTTACCCATAACATGCAACAAGCAGCACGTGTTTCAGACCAAACCGCTTTTATGTACATGGGCGACTTAATTGAATACAGTGACACTAATACGCTGTTTACGACCCCGGCTAAAAAGAAAACTGAAGATTATATTACTGGCCGCTACGGTTAACATTGACGACTACTATTCTGCTTTTATTGTAGAAGTATAAGGAAAAATAATGGATAACATCAATCTTGGTCGTCATATTTCAGGCCAATTTAATGAAGATTTAGAAAATGTCATCAACCATGTCATGCACATGGGTGGGTTGGTTGAAAAACAATTAAGTGATTCACTAACGGCTGTTTATGACGCAGATGAAACACTGGCTAAAAATGTGTTAGCGAACGATTACAAAATTAATGCACTAGAAGTCAGTATTGACGACGAATGTACGCGCATAATTGCTAAGCGTCAGCCTGCAGCTGGCGATTTACGTTTAATTATGGCTATTGTAAAAACAATTGCTGATTTAGAACGCATTGGTGATGAAGCACAGAAAATTGCACGTGTTGCCCTAGAAAACTTCTCTGGAGAACAAAAAGCGTTATTACTGAATTTAGATAATTTAGGACGCAAAGTGCTAGAGTTTTTACAAGCAACGTTAGATGCTTTCACGCGAATGGATGTTGATGCTGCGGTAAAAACACATCAAAGTGATGAAAAAATTGATCGTGAATATGAAGCATTAATGCGTCAATTAATGACTTATATGATGGAAGACCCTCGTTCAATTCCACAAATAATGACAGTTATATGGTCGGCACGTGCTTTAGAAAGAATTGGCGATCGCTGTCAAAATATTTGTGAATACATTATCTATTTCGTTAAAGGTAAAGATGTTCGCCATACAACAGCAGAAGATATTAAATCCTTGTAAAATTGTAAAAGACCACTACATTTAAGTCACTTTATATGTAGCTATAATATCCTGTGGAATAATAGCTACATATATTAAAAAGTACTTAAAATTGTCATGTTATAGTCATAAAGTGCTTGAACATCGTGTTAAATGGGTTAATATCCGCGACGAATAATAATAAAGAGCAATTAGGCTCTCGGAATAAAATTATGGCTAGAAATTCAATACTGGGTGTATTTGCAAAATCACCTATTAAACCACTAGAAAAACATATTCGATTGGTTACCAAGTGTTGTAATCAACTAACTCCTTTCTTTGATGCTTGTGCTAAACAAGATTGGTCAACAGCAGGTAAACTCCGTACAAAAATATCAAAATATGAACGAGACGCAGACACGTTGAAGCGACAAATACGTCTTGAACTTCCGGGTGGTTTATTTATGCCTGTTGATCGTGCTGACTTATTAGAGTTACTGACGCAGCAAGATAAAATTGCGAATAAAGCGAAAGACATCGCGGGGCGAATCTTTGGTCGTAAATTAATTATACCTGAAACACTACAAGCTTCTTTTGTTACTTATGTTGCACGAAATATTGACGCGGCAGAGAAAGCAGCTGATGCAATTAATGAATTAGATGATTTATTAGAAACTGGCTTTCGTGGCAGAGAAGTCGAATTGGTTGAGAAAATGATCAATCAATTAGATCAGATAGAAGATGATACTGACGGCATGCAAATAAAATTGCGTAGCGACTTATTAGCGATTGAAAATGACTTAAATCCAATCGATGTAATGTTTTTATATCAAATTATTGAATGGATTGGAGATTTAGCTGACTTAGCTGAACGTGTTGGTGCTCGTTTAGAAATTCTACTGGCCAGAAAATAGGGTAAATCATGGAAATATTATTAACACATGGCCCAATGCTGGTCATTATTGCAGGCGTTGTTGGTTTCTTTATGGCGTGGGGCATTGGTGCAAACGATGTGGCTAACGCGATGGGCACTTCAGTTGGTTCTAAAGCACTAACGATTAAACAAGCGATTTTTATCGCAATGGTTTTTGAATTTGCAGGTGCTTATTTAGCGGGTGGTGAAGTTACTTCAACTATTCGTAAGGGTATTATTGACGCTGCTTTTTTTGTAGACAGTCCAGAATTACTTGTTTTTGGTATGATCTCAGCATTGTTTGCTGCTGCTACTTGGTTATTGATCGCTTCTATTTTAGGTTGGCCTGTATCAACGACTCACTCAATTGTTGGTGCCATCGTTGGTTTTGCTGCTGTGGGTGTAAGTCCTGATGCAGTTGAATGGGGCAAAGTACTTGGTATCGTAGGTAGCTGGATAATTACACCACTTATTTCAGGAATTATCGCTTTCATTATATTTAATAGTGCACAAAAATTAATTTTTGATACGGACAAACCATTAGTACAGGCCAAACGCTGGGTACCTCTTTACATGTTTTTAGCCGGTTTTGTTCTTGCTTTAGTTACCATCAAGAAAGGTTTGAAGCATTTAGGTTTGGACATCGGTTCAACGGAAGGTTTTGTTTATGCAATTATTGCCGCGGTTATTGTTGCTGTTATTGGTAAAATATTCATAAGTCGCTTGAAATTTGATGAAGCAGCTGAGAAAACGACTCATTATGCTAACGTAGAAAAAGTATTTGCGATATTAATGATTGTGACCGCCTGTGCTATGGCATTTGCTCATGGTTCAAACGATGTTGCTAACGCAATTGGCCCACTCGCTGCTGTAGTAAGCATTGTAGGTAATGACGGTGAAATCGCTGCAAAATCAGCTATCGCATGGTGGATATTACCCCTAGGTGGTTTTGGTATTGTTGCAGGTCTTGCTTTATTTGGTCACAAGGTTATTGCAACGATTGGTAATGGTATTACGCATTTAACGCCAAGTCGTGGTTTTGCAGCAGAATTAGCCGCGGCATGTACTGTTGTAATAGCTTCAGGTACAGGCTTACCTATTTCAACCACGCAAACATTGGTTGGTGCCGTATTAGGTGTAGGTATGGCGCGTGGTATCGCGGCAATCAACTTAACGGTAGTACGTAACATTGTTGTGTCTTGGGTGATTACTTTACCGGTAGGTGCTGGTTTATCAATTATTTTCTTCTGGGGAATGGTTGCCATTTTTACCTAACGTTTAGAAATGTTTATTTAAAAAACCAGCAACTATGCTGGTTTTTTTATATCTGTAAATTAGAGATCAGAAGAAAGCTGACTGCGCACCTATAATTTGGGTGCATAACTTACGCTGAAAATGTTATTTTCCTCAATTTTAGATTTTCTAAAAAAGGTAACGATAAATCTTCATAGAAGCGAACATGAGTATTGCCAATTATTATTCATCAAGAATTAGAGGCAAACCAATGTTATAGGTTATTGGCAAATTTTTCATTATTAAAAAAATCCTAAAAACTAACATTTTGGATTAGCAGAAATATAATTAGGGAAGTGCCTAGGTATTACTTGCCTGAACGCGTTTTACCCTATACTATTACGCCTCTTTGAAGTTCGACAGAAATTCAGATTGCCTTGATAGCTCAGTCGGTAGAGCAGAGGATTGAAAATCCTCGTGTCCCTGGTTCGATTCCGGGTCAAGGCACCATTTTAATTCCCCCGTAGTGATAAAAAAATAAAAAAGCTATATAAAGCTGTGCCATATGGAACATTACTTTAACTTGTTGTTAGGTGGTTAACTTCTATTAACAGTTTATTAAAGTCACACTTTGAGTAACAGCACCGTTTTATTGAACCCTATATTTTATTAAGTCCACTCTTTTCAGTCAAACTACTAGTACACGCATACCATCTTATTAATACCACTAACATGGCTAAAGTGCATTACAGCTAAATTAAAATCATGACCTTATTGTCGGCTTTTCAGTATAAGTGATTGCTGTGTTGCCACCGGGTTAATTAACTTTAATAGAGTTCAGTTAATAGGGATAAGTAAGCAATGACTTGACTAATATAGTTAATGAGCGTGTGTGAAGAAGTTGTGGATTGATTATCAAAAAAAGTGGCAGTAAAGTTAAAGCCATTAGCAAAAGGGCGTTTCGCTAAAGATTCACTAAAGTGTACACAAAAAAAGGAGGCCAAATGGCCTCCTGATTAATATGCGGTACTAGTTACCGAAAGTAATTACTGAAAGTATTTACTCAAAGCATTTACGCAAAGAGCTTACTGAAAGTATTGACCAAAAAGACGACCGGCAGTTAAAGCATATTCTGCACGAGTGACTTTATAATCTCCACCAAAGCTAGCATTCAACTGTGGCGTTAAGTCGTAAGTACCTTGAGTAACATCAAAGTGAACATTCAATAATGAATGCTTTATGGCAAGTTGCACATAACCTTTCATATCGTCGGCAATACTGTCTTGATCTGCTAGCACAATAGTCTGACCATTATAGTCAACCGTAATGTCATCTGTCTCAGGATCAAACGCTTTAGCGGTTGATTCAAGTCCTAGAATTTGTACTAAGCTGTATGCTAGGTCTACTTTAGATACACGGCCGTTATGTGCAAACTCTTCATTTTTACTAAGCATAACTGGCTGCTGTTCACGTAGGCTATCTTTCAATGCGCCACCGACAACCGATACCGATTTAATAAACGCTTGGTAGCCACTAGGTACTGCATTAAGCATTGGCCCTGGCTCGCTGTCTAATGCACGGTATTGACGAACAGCGCCGCCCATGACAAGGTACTTAGCTAAGTCTTTACGTTTTAACTTTGCATTAGGGTTGAAATTACCTTTATTCAAGCCATCCATTAGTCTTTTGCTCACTGCATACTTTATCGCATTTTCATAAGGATGATTTTCTATATCGTCTGCCCCTTCAAAGCCAATTAAGTCTTCAAACTTTATGCTAACGTCGAAGTTTTCAGGAGCCATTGGACCATTAGTTAGATTAAGTGGATCTGGATTTACGCCAGACAGAGAGGTTAGTCCGTCAACTCGAATCGTCCACATACCTGCCATTGCAGGTGCCGTAACACGCATACCAGTTTCAAGTACGGGTAAGGTCAAGTTGCCAAAGTATTCAATTCCATTAGGGTCAATCAAAACTAATTTTGCCGTATTAGCCAACGAGCTCGCAGAGCCCTTAACCCACAATGCTTCACTATGAACTTCAAACTCAAATGAATTTTCAAATCCAAATAGCTCTGTGCCGCCACTAGGTGTTGACCAGATAGCACCTTCATAGCTTACATCACTAATTTCAACTCGCGTATTTGCGTTGAAGACTTTGTCAGCTAGGTTGTTAACTGTGACACTATGATTCATATCATAGTTTTTCGCTGCTGCTACTGCGGCACGGGCGTTTACAAATCCAGCACCCACTTCAAAGCGCTCGTAACCTGGCATATTGGTCGCAGATTCTTGTAACAATTTCTTGATGGTCATGTTATCTAATGCAGGGTTTGCTTCTAACATTAGCGCAACAATACCAGCAACATGAGGCGTTGCCATCGACGTACCTGATATCATGGTATAGAAAGGTAAATGAGTAGGGTCCATCGCGTCTACATCAGCTTCACCACCATTTGCGCCGGCATTAGTAACAGCACGCGTAGAAATAACGTCTACACCAGGAGCTACGATAGTAATTTCATTATTGTAGGTCCATTTTTCACCACCTGGCATCGTAAACTCGCCAGACTCCCACTTATAACCACGTGAAGAAAAACCAGCAAGCGTGCCATCTTTTTCCCCTGCGCCAATAGACATGCCCCAAGGAATTTGTGCATAAGGGTTGTGCGTGTCTTCACCTGAACCTGAATTACCTGCGGCAAATACAGATAATATTCCCATTTTATGAGCTTTATATGAAGCTAAAGAAACAGGGCCAGTCGGATCGAACTTACCACTTGAACCCCATGAGTTACTCATCACACGCAATGGGTTTTCGTAACTATCACCTTTAGTAATGGCATAGTCATAAGCGCCAATAGTATCAAGAATAAGAATAACGCCACCTGAGCCATAGCCAACTAATTTAGCATCTGGTGCTGCGCCTGGGTAAAGGCCATCTGACATAGTGCCATATCCAGCAATAGTGCCAGCACAATGGGTACCGTGGCCTGAATTAGTATCTGTGTTAGGTTGGTTCTTAAGTATTAGACCTTCGGTCACACCAGTTATGCTTAATAAACTTGCATGGGTCAACCCTTGCACGTTATCAATCACTTTATCGCCAAAGAACAAATCCTGATGGGTAGCATCAATACCCGAATCGTTAACCATGACAGTAACGCCTTTACCGGTATATTCAATGCCATTTTGTAATTTAAACTCTTCACCTTGAACCGCATCAACACCCGTGATCTGACGAGCATCAGCATTAAAGTATTCAAGTTCACGATTTAACCATACCGAGCGCACATCGCTTCGTTGAGCAATGGCTTTAATTTGATCTAGGTTGGCGACTACGCCAATAACAGGCACCGAAGCAAACTGAACAGCCTGACTAATACCTAATCCAGAAAGGTGCTCTAGTTGAGTAGTTGATACGGGCGCTAATTGGTTATAAGTTACTACGGCCATAACCGTTTGAGTACCAACCATAGTCGGTAAAAACTCAGCTAATTGCTCGCCAATGGCAGCGTTAGCGAAAACTTGAGATGGCATAGTTAATGCCATAGTTGCTGCTGCTATTGCACTTAAGGTAAATTTTTTCATTATTTCACTCGCTCTAGTTATTATTAAGGGGGTATAAATTAATAGGGTCTATAAATCACTTAAGCACTCTATCGATATTAGGTGTAATGAGTAAATAGGGAGTTACCCCTAGCTAGGCTGGCGGTAAAGTTAAAATGTTAGCTCTTTTCTTTCTAAAGATAAGAACTAAGGACGCTTGCTAAAACAAGTGTCAAGTTGAGATTATAAATTCATCACAAGACCGTCTCTGAGCGCATTGATATAATGTTAACTCAACATGCTTCTTATTATGTGCGAAATATTCGTGCTTAATAGAGGATGAAATCCTAATAGCGCTGCTCTGAATCTTATTGATGTAATGCTCAATGAGAATAAAGCCTTATTTGAAAGCGTCCTAAAGCGCATCAATCAAACGATCAGTTCAACTTGCTCGTTATCACGCTATGCTCCTAAACGATTCACTGTTATAAATTTTGCTCATGATCAATTCATTTATCCAATATTAGGGGTAACTCCCTATTTTCAGACCACCTTTTTGTTGGGAGACTACAGATGATAAAAATATTTAAATATTTAAATAATCAAAAATAATTAACAATATTTAACATATTCAACATACATAGTGGAGTTTGAAATATAATGAAAAAATTTACTTTAAGTGCCTTAGCTGCAGCCTCTTTGGCTATGGCATTACCTACGCACGCTTTAGCTGATGCCGCTATTGGCGAGCAACTAGCACAAGTACTTCCGACAATGACGGGTGAAGAAACGGTCATGGCCGTAATAACCTTTGAACAAATGAACCCTATTTCAGTGAGTCAGATACGGGCGTTAAAAGCCTTAGGTATCAGTAAGGGTGTTCAGTTTTCTGCCGTACCTATTATGGGTGTTGTTGCTAATGTCGCACAAATCAAAGCGATTGCCGGACGAGATGATGTGCGCTCAGTATGGTTAAACCGTAAGCTTGAATATTTTAATGCTAACTCTCGTGAAATTACCGGTGTTGACAAAGTTCAAGGTACCGAGTTTGCAAACCGCAATGGCGGCACAGAATATACCGGTAAAGGCGTAACCATTATGGTTAATGACTCGGGTATTGATGCAACACACCAAGATTTATTCTTTGGCGACGTAGTGGTTGATAACGTGCAAGCGGCAACACATTCACTCGATCTCGCTGAAACCGGTATTACAGACGGTTTCGTTATTAAAAACCAACCTAATACCGACTTGAATGTTGGCCACGGTACTCACTGTGCCGGTACTATAGCGGGCTCGGGCGCTATGTCTGATGGAAAATATAAAGGCGTTGCACCCGATGCTGATTTAGTCGGATACGGCTCAGGGTTAGGTTTATTTATTTTAGATGCGGTTGGCGGCTATGACTATGCTATTAACCACGTTTATGACTATGAACATCCGCTGCGTATTATGAGCAACTCTTGGGGTTCGAGCGGTAAATTTGATGCTAATGGCCCTGTTGCCTTGGCGTCATATAAAGCTTATAAATTTGGTGTTTTATCGGTATTTGCTGCGGGTAACTCGGGCTCTGGCGAAAATAGCAATAACCCTCATGCTCAGATCCCTTGGGGAATGTCAGTAGGTGCAGGCGATAGCAATGGTAATTTAGTCGACTTTTCATCTCGTGGTTTAGAATATGAAAGCGGTGATTTCACCATGCCAGATGGTAAGGCGTGGACTTACACTAACGAAGTCACAATTGTCGCACCAGGGCGCAACATGGTATCAACGCGTTCATCAACCAATATGGCTGCCAATGGCGGAGATGCTGATTTGGTGCTTGACCCAGCACATATTCCTTTTTATACCCGTATCTCGGGTACATCAATGGCAACACCACACACTGCAGGTGTCGCAGCGCTGATGATGGAAGCTAACCCATCGCTACATATTGACGAAATAAAGCAATTAATGAAAGAGTCTGCGACCAATATGCCAGGTTATGAGTCTTGGGAAGTTGGGGCAGGCTATGTTAATGCACGTGCGGCAGTCGCTGCAGCCAAAGGATACGATGCCGATCAGAAGCAATCTGTTAACAACAGCGCAGATGCTCATTTCACGGCCAGTATTAATATGGATGCAGAGGCAATTGTTGAAGGTGCTTTAGCGTTTGAAACACTAGAGTCGCAAGTGATTGAATTTGTTGTCGATGCCAAGGCAAAGACCGTACATGTTGGCTTAACGGCCTTAACAAGTGTTAAAGCTGTGCTTGTAGCACCTGATGGACAACGTTTTGAAGGCGATTCTACCGACCCAGTTTGGGACAGTAACTCGTTTGTAACGGCTCCGGCACAAGCGGGTACTTGGCGCTTATCTATGGAAACTGACGCCTTTGGTTTATCAGTGCCGCCTGCTGCAGTAGCTTACGACGAACAGGCACAAACTGAAGAAGCCAGTGATAACCATATCAGTTATTGGGTCTGGCAAGATGTTTTCAAAGGCACAGAAGGTATGAACGACGTAGCAGGCCATAGCCAGCAAGTAGCAATAGAAACAGCAGTACTTGAACGTCTTATGGATGGTCGTTCAGCTACCTCTTTTGCCCCTGATGCGATGTTAAATCGTGAAGAATTGGCTAAGACCTTGGTCATGGGAGCATCGGTACGTCAGCATCGTAGTTTAGATAACGAAGCCGATATAAGTCTTAGTGGTGTTAACACTAGATACCGCATTTTTGCTGAATCAGTTGCTATGCCAGGTGCCGCGTTGAAAGATGCTAAGCAACAATTTGGTCCAGTGATGATGGTTAATAATAATGGTGACTTCCAAGGTGAAGCTGCAGTGACTCGTGTTGATTTAGCATATAGCCTAGTACAAGTTATTGGTAAATCTCAAGAGGCATTGGACTTGGGTGATGAGCATGAAATCACGATTAATTACAATGGTGAATCAATCGTGATTGCTGACCAAAATGATATTGCGGATAACATGCGCGGTTACGTGCAAATTGCGTTGAACGAGGGGCTATTAGGTGTTCGCTATAGCCTTGAGCAAGGTCGATTTGATTTACAACCTAAATTGGCTGCTGCATTCAATCCTGAAAATGGTATAACGCGTGCTAGCTATGCGGTTATTGCCAATAAAATAGATGAAATGTATTTTGTCTCAGGGACAAGTGCTAACTCACAATAAATATAATATTTAACCTTTATTAAACGCCCTCATTGTAGGGCGTTTTTTTAACGCTACTAAAACGGCTATTAATGGGTACCTACTCTTTATAAGCTGGGATCAGTTCAACAATAAAACTAGCAATATCGTAAAACCAATTACTGTTTATGCAGGCACGATAGTATGAACTATTTCACGTATATTTCTTCTTTATAAATCATCAAGAACCACTTATAAATCACAATATCTATCGTCTTCTTCGTGCGCTAAGCGGAATGAATTTTTTGATATTGAGAGTGTTTTTCGAGGTTAACTGAGCACCAGTTAGTTGACCAAAGACATTCGACAGTAGAATTAAAAATCATAGAGGTAGAAGTCATAAGGTAACTGTGGATACTAACGTCCGCTTGGGTGTGGAAAACGAACTATTTACACTGATAAATTCACGTCCAAACTAGGTTAATCATATAAACATTAGCGCTACTATTTAATAGCGAATATAAATAATTTTGAACTTATCTGGCTTTACGATAAAATAAGCTAATAACTGGCAACTATTAACGAAAATTAATAGACGCAAAGCTATTAGCCTAAGTGCATTGCATAAGGTCATGGGGTTGTAATTTATACGGATATTTTTACTATCTTGTCTGTAGCGTATTCACTACATCATTTATTAAGAGGTTAAAGATGTCCCACACAAACAAGTATTTTATTATCTTCGTTCTTACTTTGTTCCTAAGCGCCTGTGGCGGCGGAGGTGGGACTAGCGATACAGCCTCATCAAATCCAACACCAGTGGTAATGCCACCTGTTACTTCATCATGCACTAACCCTCATAACGCAGATTACCCCGTTGAATATAATGGTAAATTTGAAACACCCTCCCCCAGAAGTGAACTTGCTAGTAGTATAGTTAGAAGTATCAGTTTTAAAGATTATTCACCTAGTTGGATTTATGATGGTCTACCCCCGTCTACTCGCGAAAATTGTTCCAGAGATGAATATGTAGAATTGATGTATTTGGAAGCATTACAAGCGATGAGTGTATCTGGCGCACAAAGGTTTTGGATGTACAATTATGGTGATTGGAACGATAGTCAAGAACCCTGGGTAGTAGACGAAGTTAAGTATCATACCCCTAAAAAGTATGTCGAATATATTGTCGAGCAAGCAAATCTGCTCGACATTGAAGTTTATTATTCTTGGCAGTTTACTCAAACCAATAATGATCGAGAAATTATTGTTGAGCAAGGTGAGGACCTCACATTGGGCAAGCTTAAAATACTATTGGATGCACATCAAAATAATATTATTATTCAGGCAAAACATGCCCAAGAAATCGGCATAAAAGGCATTGCCGCTGACTGGAATGCAATGTGGGTCACTTTGCATACAGATGAACTAAAAGATTATTATATTGAACGATTTTCCGAAATAATTGACGATATAAGCGCCAATTTTGATGGTGAAATTGTTTGGGGACAAATAGGGACTGTCTATAATGACCAACGAATATTCTCCAGAGTCGATAGCATTGTGATCAATGCCTTACAGTGCTGTGGGAATCAATTTAACGCCGAAGAAAATGCCAACCTAACAACGGAATTGATAAAACAGAAAACGTTTGAATCGCTCGCCTACCAACATAGTCAGATATATTGTGACGATATTAACCAGCCATGCTGGCATGGTACTTCAGATATAGATTTACCGATAACACTTGTTGTGCAAGTACAAAGCCGTGAAGACTTTTTTCTCAATGGTTGGAAAGAAGATGGTTTCTGTACTCCTGGAACTTTAGAAGATGGAACTGAGGTAAGTTGCATTCAAGAAAGTTTCGTTACTGATTTTTCTGTTCAATCAGTCGGCATAGAAGGCATTATGCAAGCAATTGAAGAGCAAGATACCTTTATGATAAATAGCGTCGACATACATACTGGTTATTGGCTTTCACAAACATTAATACCCAGTTTTGAAGGTTTCCCTAACATATCTCAATCTGTCCGCGGAAAACCTGCTGAGGGGATCGTTAAGTATTGGTATACCGGGCAAGAATAGTTAAATAACAACCATCATAAATGTACCAAGATAGACTTCTGGTCTTTCTTGGTCATTTTACTAACCACCAGCTTAAATGAATTATCCATCATCCGCTCTATCTCACCTTGTGGAATTGAACCGTCTAAAATAATTGAATTCCAATTTCTTTTAGTAATGTGGTAACAATTTTGTGTGAAAATTTAAAATTTTGATCAGCTTTAACGAGAAATTATCAATATAATTTAAAGTTTCTATGACCGCTGTGGTGGCGAAGCAGACTATTTATTGTAACAAATAACTGCCTATATTAGGTCGGCTAAGTGGCCAGCCTGTGTGAAAACTATTTTGGTCTGGCATAGTTAGGGTCTATTAGCTAAATAATGCTCTGTAGCTTAAATTCTGAAGTAAGTTTGCTGTCAAAGTGCTATTTATTTTACATAGCGTTCCATAAAAATTTTTGGCTATGAGTTTTCACACAGTCTGTGGCAATAGCCGTCCATCAAAATGTAATCATCAGCCATTTACCCTTCCATTGATGTTTTGTTGTTAGTACTCCTTGGTATGGAGGCACAATAATATGAACCAGTTATCGGGCCGTTTTATTCGAATGTTCCAGTAGTGTTAACTGGCGAAGTAAATACATGTAATCGTTGTTTTTATGTGGAAAAAGTACAAAGTAAAAGGTTTCGTATATTTTATTATAGTTTTGGGTTGGCGGTTAGGGGTAGCCTTGGCATTATTTGCCATGTTTTTAAAAAATATTAGGCTACGTTAATTTATAATAAAGTAATGAATTTTATGGCAATATTGAATGATACATACCCCACCGAAATTTTATTTTTTATGTTGGATTTTTCTCGTGTTTATCTAAAATGGAGAGGCTACGAAAAGCAATATAACAAATAAAAGAGGCGCCCTTTAGAGAACCACCCTCGCGCGGGCAAAGCCATTTCTCTTAATCTTCTTCATCAAGAATAACCACTCTGATAATCGTGATCATTCTTTCTGGGACGGTTGGGTAACCTAATTGTTCACTGTAACCCACTTCTACTTGTGCGATAGCTTCAAGTATTTCATAACCTTCGATTATTTCGCCAAATACGGCATAGCCCCATTTTCTACCTGGATCTAAATTATTATTATCGTTTAGGTTTATAAAAAATTGATTGGTTGCTGAATGTGCATCGTTCAGCTGTTTTGCCATGGCGATGGTACCTTTTTTATTTTTTAAGCCATTGCCAGATTCATTAAAGATAGGTGTGTCAGATTCTACTTCCATGTAGTTAGTCATAAACCCACCGGCTTGAATCAGGTACATGTCTTCTACGCGGTGGATCAACGTTTTATCGTATTGCCCTCGCGCGACATATCCTAAAAAATTGTTTGTTGTAATTCTTGCTTTATATCGGTCAAGTTGAACAATAATGCTACCCATTGAGGTATCAATGCGTACTTTAGGAATTAAATTACTTGGTTGGATATATTGCCCTTTACTCTTGACGGCCAGTAGTTGAAAAGACATGAATACGGTTAAAATAAGCAGTAAAACTCTAATCACGTGAATACCTTTTGTTCGCTGTTCGAATAAGAAAATAAAAATAGGTTTTATTTTAACAGACATTGGTTCACACAGATTAAAAAATATTTCTCCAAGGTAAAAGTACCACTGCTTAATTTTTCTTTGTTTATTGTTATTTCCATTTAACGTTAAAGGTCACGTTAATCTCATTTTTACGGTAGAATAACGCCGATATTCATACGTTAACATCTAGTTTTACCTAATATGCCTTATAGCTCTCCGCTCAATCAATACCAAGCGTTAGTCATTTTTAAAAAAATAAGCTTTGACGAGTCACAACAACAAGCGGTGGCGTTGCTACAACAGCTGTATGTAAAGCTTCAACCGACAGAAGTCGAGAAGCAAAGTGAAATAACGGCTAAAGTTCCAGTCAGAGGTGCAACCAAAAACAAGGAAAAAACAAGACAATTTAAGGGGATATATTTATGGGGTAAAGTCGGTCGTGGTAAAACATTTTTAATGGATTTATTGGTGAATAGCTTACCTAATTCTGTATGTAACCGACAACATTTTCATCACTTTATGCAAGGTGTACATCGTCAACTTAATATACTGTCTGGCCAATCAGAGCCTTTGAAAATAATTGCTCGAAAATTTAGTCAGCAGTATCGTGTGTTGTGTTTTGACGAGTTTTTTGTCTCTGATATTGGAGACGCTATGTTGCTCGGTAATTTACTGCAATTTATGTTTGAACTTGACATAGTGGTGGTCTGTACAAGTAATTGTGCACCTAGCCAGTTATACCTAAATGGATTGCAACGTGATCGATTTTTACCCGCTATTGCTGCGATAGAGGACAAGACGCAGATATTACATTTAACTGGGGATCATGACCATAGGCTTCGTACATTAACCTATGCCCAAAACTATTTTGAGTTAGCAACGTCAGAAGAGCCACAAATAACTTTACATCAAACTTTGTTAAGTCGGTTCGATTTAAATCATAAGCCTGACAATAAAATACTTATTTTAGGGAGGTTTATTAACATTATTGCACAGAATAACAAACAGAATCATCGTGTTATTTGTTTTGAGTTTTCAGCATTATGCCAGGGTGCTCGGAGCCATTTTGACTATATAGAACTTGCAAAACAGTTTACGACTATCTTGTTGTTTAACGTACCGCCGATGAGCGGACAAACATATGAAAGAATAAAAGCCAGAGGCACTGAAGATAATGGTTCAAATATTAATGTTTCAGCAGGAAAAACAGGCGAGCGTGAAGTGTTATTAGCGCCTATGGACGATGCGGCTAGGCGATTTATAGCGTTAGTTGATGAGTCTTACGACTGTAACATAAATCTATTTATTACCGCTTATACGCCCCTAAGTGAGCTTTACAATAGCGGCTCCCTGATGTTTGAATTTGAACGCACTAAAAGTCGGTTAATTGAAATGGCGTCGGTGGAATATCGCGATAAAACATAGCCGTACCCATATTTTAAGTATATTCCCTCATGATTGAATAATTTTCTGTAAAGCTTACGTTCCTCGTTATGATTTGCACATTATTTCCTTATTTTATGCACATTGTTTGCACTTTATATTGTTACTTTATTATGTAATAACTTAGCGGTAGGAAGTATTGATATGTTGAGAAAAGTTACCTTTAAAAAATCCTTTATCCCTGTAATATTCAGTTTTATTTTATTGGGAATATCTGCTTGTGGGGGGAGTGAACCGGAAGAAAGCGTCACAGAACCAGTTGATCTTATCGTCATCAATGTTGGTGATTCTACGAGCAATATGCCAGCGAATAATAGTCAGCCTATTGTTAGCGATACTCATGCAACGGTCAGCACGAATGGCACAGTGAGTATTAGATTAATAGCCAGTGATGTTGACAATGAACTGCTCACTTATCAAATAGAAAAATCGGTTGATAATGGTTCTTTAACACTTATTGATAATGTGGCCACTTACCTTCCTAATAATAACTTTTCAGGGAATGATCGTTTTACTTTTACCGTAAACGACGGGACCATAGACTCTAATATTGCGACCGTGAATATTGACGTTTTAGCACTTGATGAAACAACGATATTGGTTGATGGTAGTGAAGTTGAAACGAGTATACTCGTTAACTTAGGTAACTTAATTTATCATGATACGAATTTATCGAACCCGATAGGGCAATCATGTGCTAGCTGTCATGATATTAACACCGGTTTTGATGATCCTAATAGTTCAAACCCTACTTCGCTTGGCGCTGATGGTGTTAGTTTTGGTACGCGAAATTCACCTACGGCAAGTTATTCAGCGCATATTCCTGCTCCTACGTTTGATAGGCCTGGCGCAAGAGGCCAGTTAATGGGCGGTTTATTTCTTGATGGACGAGCAACCTCATTAGAAGAGCAAGCCAAAGGCCCTTTTCTCAATGCTATAGAAATGGGGAATACCTCTGAACAAAGTGTTATCGAAAAAGTCGCTAACAGTACCTATGCGTTTGAATTTGAATTGTTATTTGGAGAGGGCATATTTACTGATAGTGAACGTGCCTATAACTATGTTGCCGATGCTATTGCCGCTTTTGAACGAACGCGGCTGTTTTCTCCTTTCTCTTCAAAATTTGATCGAGTACAGGCAGGGACTGACAGTTTTACGGCTTCGGAAACAAGAGGCCAAAATATTTTTAATAACAAAGGGGATTGCCAGCGTTGTCATCATACAAATCAAGGACCTGAAATTTTTTCGGACTTTACCTATAAAAATATTGGTGTGCCGAGTAATCGCATGTTGCCCGCTTTCATTGCAGACTCTACCTTTATAGACCTGGGCTTGGGTGGTGAAAGTGGTAACTTACAAAACAATGGTGAATTTAGAGTATCAACGTTACGAAACATTGCAAATACTGCTCCTTACATGCACAACGGTGTTTTTACTACCTTGCGAGAAGTGATTGATTTTTATAACACCCGAGATACAACGTTTGGTGGTGATCCGGAAGTTAATCAAAATATTGATCAAGGCGGTCGTATTGGGGAATTAAGATTAAGTAATAATGAGATAGAAGATTTAATTGCCTTTTTAGAAACGTTCACGGATGAATAATTCGATAGTTTTCTATGTATTTAGCTGATGGATAAGACATTTATATTAATAAAGCGTATAAATGTCTTATAACAATTTTATAAAAACAGACTGTATATTTTGAAATGAAAATATTTACTAAATTAATTTTAGCGCTGTTGTTAACCAGTTTACTGATACTGACTATTATTTTTACGGTGGTTCAGTTAAGTTTTGATCGCGGTATGCTTGATTATGTTAATCAAAAGCAGTTGGAAAACTTACAGTTATTTAGTGACAATTTATCACGTTATTATCAGAAGAAAGGTAACTGGCAGTCTTTGTTAACGGATAATGATTTAGCCCAAGAAAGGCCACCACAAAAGTATTT
>JASDWX010000095.1:0-22544 GCA_041890515.1 Alteromonadaceae bacterium | reverse complement strand
AGTGGCAAACATTTTAAAACAAAACCTTCAGATAGAAAAAAAAAACCAATCAATTCGTTATGGTTGAAAATATTTAGGTTGTCAGAGGAGGGAGAAAACCTTCCCGATAATATCGACAATTATGTTGTTGAACACTCCACAGAGTATTCCGCTAGACCACCAAGGCCGCCTCGTGACAACAGAGCTGACTCTCGACCGCCCAACAGGAACGAGCCTAGAAAAAGAAATGGACCTCCCCCAAAATTTGGTCGTGAAGGGATATTACCTGCATTATTAGATGCTAATAAAGAGTTAGTCCTAGGTCATTATCGGGATAACTTTAGCTTGAAATCTATTGAACTCGATAATCAAGTTATTGGCTACCTTGCATTACCTCCCGCTATACATTTAACGGACAAATTTGATTTAGCTTTTGCAAAACAAATGCAAAAAAATATGCTGTACACTTTCTTTGGATTTTTTGTACTTATTATTTTAATCGCTTTACCTTTATCTCGGCACTTTGTTTTGCCTATTAAACGTTTAGATCGCTCAATGCGATTACTTAATAAGGGAGACTTTAAAGTAAGTCTGAAAGTGAGAGGTAAAGATGAACTAGCCTCCTTATCTCAAAATTTTAATGATTTAGCGCAAACACTTGAACAAAATGAAGACTCTAGAAATCGATGGTTAGCGAATATTTCGCACGAATTACGCACACCTATTGCGATTATAAAAAGTGAAATTGAAGCCATTGAAGATGGCATCAGACCTTTTGATTTACAAAGTTTGCATTCATTATCAGAAGAAGTGCAGCATTTACAAAAGTTAGTAGCAGACTTAACGGAATTAACGAATGCTGAAATTGGTGCCTTAAGATACCAAAAAGAGCGTATTAATCTTTCAAAATTGCTTGAGCAAAATATTGCTCGCCATCAACATCAGGCGAACGAAATGGGTTTATCAATAAGTTGTAACATGGAAAGCAATAATTTATTTGTTTGGGCAGATGAAACCAGAGTGAATCAATTATTTGATAATCTTTTAAATAACAGTATTAAATATACCCTAGCACGAGGGGCTATATTCGTTAAGCTGACAAAAAACTCAGGAATGGCAGTGATTACTATTGATGATACGTTACCGTGTGTTCCTACCGAGTCGCTAGGCAAATTATTCGAACATTTATATAGAGTCGATAGCTCAAGAAATAGAAAAACAGGCGGTGCAGGGCTTGGCCTTTCATTATGTAAAAGTATAATGTTAGCGCACAATGGCTCAATGACTGCCAGTAAATCACCAAAAGGTGGTTTACGTATTCACTGTACGTTACCGCTTGCCTAATTAAACGTAAAAGTAAGCACTTAAGGAGTTATTATGGCGCATATTTTAATTGTTGAAGATGAAGAGAAGTTAGCCAATGTTTTGGCTGAGTACCTCGCTTTAGGTAATCATCAAACAACGATTTTATTAGACGGTCTTAACGTTATTGATACGGTAAAAGAGCAGAATGTAGACTTAATATTACTTGATTTAATGCTTCCAGGTAAAGACGGTTTAACACTTTGTCGTGAACTGCGAGAGTTCAGTGATATTGCCATTATAATGATGACAGCTAAAGTTGAAGAAATTGATCGATTACTCGGGCTAGAGTTAGGGGCCGACGACTATATTTGTAAACCTTATTCACCTCGAGAGGTTGTCGCTCGTGTCAAAGCGCTTTTAAGACGTGCTATCACCCAAAAAAAACCGCTTTCGCATGTCTTAGACTTAGACAGCGATACAAATCAGGTAAACGTTTATCAACACGTTGTTGAATTAACAGCGATAGAATTTAATTTACTGAAAATACTGAATGAAAAACCTGGAAGAATATATTCTCGCTCACAGTTAATTGATTTGATTTATCACGATAATCGTATTGTCAGTGAACGAACGATAGATAGTCATATCAAGAAATTACGAAAAAAGTTAAATGCTGTATCAGGAGAAAAGGAGCTCGTTCAATCTGTTTATAGTGTGGGTTATAAATTAACCTTGATTTAGTTATTTGTTAAGGTTCTCAGAGAAATGATTAAATTGTTTGTAAATCACTACCGCTCACCTTTCATCACCACTGTTCATCGCAATAAGTCTAGCGAAAGTAAACTTGTATAAAGTCATTACGTATTTTAATAAATATTGATTACAATTTTATATTAAAAATAGCAGCAGTCGTTTCATCTTTTATGCACAACCGTTTTAGATCGCATATCAAGCGTAGTTTTATCGTTGGTTAGCAACAATTAGTCGTTGATGTTGTCACCACTTGGTTTGGTTGTTGAAGCAGAACAATTACTGTTGTTATATGAAAGTAGAGTGAAAATTCACAACAAAAACGAAGTGAATAGGACAGCTAGAGCGTCTAGTCGGTGAATAGCCGGAAGGAAGACTATGAGTGGGGCAACCTATTTAATATGCTTTCGATACGCAATTCACTGCATAATTTATAGGCAATAAAAAACCCAGTTTAAAACTGGGTTTTTTCATTTTGAAATAAAACTAGAAATCTTCTAGCATAAATTCTAACGAGTCTTCATAAGCTTTTAGTTCTTTTTCTAGTTGGAACCTTTCTTTTAATTGTTCTATTTCACGCCATTTTCTTTTCTTATTAGTGCTTTCTGAGGACTTTGGTCTTTTACCAAATGATCCCAATACATCTTGAAGTTTATCCATAGAATGCTCCATTTTGATTTAACAGCACCTTTTTAATAACACATTCAAGACGATAAGCAAATAATAAAAGCAATAAACAATAGTATTAAGTGGTTGTAAAGTGACTCGTTATAGTTGTTAATTAATACTAACTGTATGAAAAATAGCTGTTAAAGTAACTCTGCAAGCTGTTTTTCTAATTTTATTTGGTCAAGGGTGAAATTTCTAATTCCTTCAGCAAGTTTCTCTGTTGCCATAGCATCTTCGTTCATTGCCCAGCGATAGCTACTTTCAGATAATTTAGGATCATTAGTGAGTTCAGGTTGTTGACTAAATAATTTTTGTTCTAGGTTTTCATTACTCTTTTCTAGCTCATCAAGTAATCCTGGGCTTATTGTTAAACGGTCACAACCGGCTAATTGACGAATTTCATCGATATTTCGAAAGCTTGCACCCATCACTACCGTTTTATAGCCTTTACTTTTATAAAAGTTATAAATACTTGTTACTGATACTACACCAGGGTCTTCATCGGCAGCGTATTCACTTTTGCCACTGTCTTTTTTGAACCAATCGAGAATTCGTCCAACAAAGGGTGATATTAAATAAATACCGGCTTCTGCACAGGCTTGTGCTTGCGCAAAACTAAATAATAAAGTTAGGTTACAATTAATACCTGATTTTTCTAACTGCTCGGCAGCTTTAATACCTTCCCAAGTTGAAGCTAACTTAATAAGAATGCGATCATTACTGATACCGGCTTCTTTATACATCGCCATGAGCTTATGTGCTTTTGCGATTGACGCTTCGGTATCAAAAGATAAACGTGAATCAACTTCTGTTGAAATACGGCCAGGAACGGTTTTTAATATTTCTAAGCCAATCAATACTGATAACTTATCTGCAGCATCAACGACTTGTTGCTCGGCACTTGATGATTGTTGTTTTGCCCATGAAACAGCGTTTGTAAGTAAGTGCTGGTAGTTCTCAAGTGAAGCTGCTTTTAATAATAGCGATGGGTTAGTGGTTGCATCTTGAGGTTGAAATTTTGCGATTGCTTCAATATCGCCAGTGTCAGCGACTACTGTGGTCATTTTTTTTAATTGTGAAAGCTGATTAGTCATTTCCTTTACCTTTTTACCTTGAAACTTCAAATTGGAGAATTATTACAACATTAATGGCTGATAAAGCTATAAATCTTTGATGTAATGCTTGATACCGCTATATTTGTAACAAATTTTCGATATATAGCAAGCATGTTTGACATTTTTTTAAGTGAGCTTTGAGTTGGCTCATCATTTTTTTTCATGTTTAGTTGTTTTATTGTATTATATGACTTATCTATTTTGTTTCTGCCATTTAACGGATCCTTTATGCTACTTGTTGTTTCTCCAGCCAAAAACTTAGACTTTGAGTCGCCATTATCTACTGATAAATATTCCCAACCTGTGCTGTTAGAGCACAGTAAAGAGTTGATCATGCATTGCAAAAAATTAACACCCGTTGATATATCAACACTGATGGGAATTAGTGACAAGCTTGCAGGGTTAAATGCCGCTAGATTTGGTGAATGGTCAATGCCTTTTACTGTTGATAATGCTCGACCAGCGGTATTAGCTTTTAATGGCGATGTGTATACCGGATTAGACGCAAAAACGTTTAGTGATGAAGATTTTGAGTTTGCACAGAAACACATGAGAATTTTATCTGGTTTATATGGTTTACTCAAACCGCTTGACTTAATGCAACCCTATCGATTAGAAATGGGCTCAAGATTAGCTAATGACCGTGGAACTAATTTGTATCAGTTTTGGGGAGATATTATTACTGATAACGTCAATGAAGCATTAGCCCAACAAGGTGATGAAATTCTAATTAATCTTGCATCAAACGAATACTTTAAATCTGTGAAGAAGAAAAATTTGAAAGGTAACATCATCACACCAGCATTTAAAGATTGGAAAAATGGTCAATTTAAGATGATCAGCTTTTTTGCTAAAAAAGCACGCGGTTTAATGGCGCGTTATATTATTGAAAATCGCTTAACAGATATTGAACAACTGAAATCATTTGATAGTGCGGGTTACCAATACAGTGAAGATTTGAGTCAAGGAAATGATTGGGTATTTACACGCAAGGCAGTTGAATAACGTGATTACATAGGTAAATAAGACGTTAGCTTAATTATTATTATTCAGTTATTTACCGATATCCATTTAAAAATGAAAACAACAGAAAAGGAAAAGGAATGCTCTCATTATTCGCTAAACTGTTTCATGCACTAAACTCCGAAAGCTCAACAAGGCAAATATCATTGGCCATAGCATTAGGCTTTATCGTTGGGCTATCTCCACTATTAACGTTGCATAATATTGCATTTCTATTCATCGTTTTATTTCTCCGGGTGAACATAGGTGGGTTTATATTAGCGTGGGGATTTTTTAAGGGTGTCAGTTATTTATTATCTTCATTAATTATAATGGTTGGCGAATCAATATTAACAGACGAGCCTTTGCAGCCTTTATTTGATCACTTATATCAATTCTCGTTATTTAAGTTAGCTCACCTTCATCATACCTATACCTTAGGTGCGCTTGTTGTTGGTTGTTTATTCGCTATTCCACTTTATTTTCTGTGTAATTTCTTCATTGAGAAGTACCGAATACATATCAAAGCATTCTTTGATAAATTTCGTATTGTTAAAGCGTTGAAGGCATCAAAGTTTTACAGTGTTTATTCTCAAATATCAGGTCAAGGGGCATTGTCATGAGTCGCTTTATTCGCTGGCAAGGGCTAGTCAGTTTTTTTGTGATCATCGCATTAATTATGACTTTTGTTTATTTTTTTGCAGATGCTTTAGTTAAAAAAGGGATAGAAAAATCAGGAGAGTGGTATTTAGGTGCTGAGGTGAATGTTACTGATGTTGAAATAAAATATGCTCCACTAACATTAAATATTGAAGGTTTTCAGGCGACAGACCCAGAAAAATCTACACATAACTTAGTGAGTTTTTCTCAAGCGTCAGCAGGTATTGATGTTTGGCAGTATCTCTTTGGGAAAATATATATTAGCGAGTTAAATATTTCAGGCTTGCGTATTGACCAGCCAAGACTCACTACAGGTGAAGTATATACTTCATCTAGTAAAGGAGTCGAAGACGGCAGTGAAGGAGCCGATGAGTCAGCGTTACCAGAACTTGATATGAGCTTACCTACAGTGGATGATTTATTGAATAATAGTGACTTATTAACTATTAAGCACGGTAAAGCTTTAGTGCAAAGCTATCAAACTGAAAAGAAAAAACTTAACGATATTTATGAAACACTACCCGATAAAGACAGCTTGGCTAGTTATAATGAAAAAATAAAGGTATTAAGCAAGACGAAAATTAAAACCTTAGCTGATATTGCAAAGCTTAATGAAGCGTTTAAAGCGCTTAAAAAACAATTTAAAGCGGACCAAGCCATTGTTAAGCATGCTAAACAGCAAGTGACCGCTTCTAAAACGTTATTGTCAAAACAAACTAAAGCATTAAAAGATGCGCCTAACACTGATTGGAAAAACATCGAAAGCAAGTATCAACTCGACACAGTAGACGGTGCTGACTTTGCTCATTTGTTGTTTGGTGAACAAGCGCGTGAATATTTTGATTACGCCGATACGGTCTACCAAACTATAGCCCCATTAGTTAACTCATCTAAAGTAGATAAAGGAGCTAAACCATCAATAGGTGAAGGTCGTTTTATTCATTTTTATGATGAAACCCCTTTGCCTGATGTGCTTATTGAACAAGCCCATTTTTCATTGATATTGCCACAAGGTGAATTTGCTATCAGTGGCAAAGAATTGACGCATCAACATTGGGTACGGGGTAATCATAGTGTCGTTGAAGTGACAAGTGATAATGTGCAAGGCACTGGTGAATTATCACTAGCGTTGGAATTCTCATTAGACCAAAATCATGTGCTTAAAAGTGATGGCAAATGGCAATTGGCTGATGTTGATTTAAAAAGTGTGCCTCTGCAAGAATCTAGTGCATTTAATTTAACACTCGATAGTGGCTTATTATCAGGTAATGGGACTTTTTCATTTCTTGATGATCAAATTAATAGTGAAAACAAACTTAACCTTAATAATACACAATATACCGGGACAGGGACTTCTCATTTAAGTACGTTATTTATTGATACGGTTCAGTCTTTGAAAACATTAGCATTAACGATTACTGCTAAAGGTAAAATCACAGATCCACGTTTATCTGTCTCATCGCCATTAGATAAAGAGTTAAAGAAATCAATGATGAAACAAGTATCAAATAAATTAACCGGTTTTAAATCAGATGTTAAAACCGGCTTAAATACTAAACTAACTGAATCTTTAGGCTTTAGTCGTGAGGAAGAGCAGTCTTTTGTTGATTTAGAGTCCTTGATTAATGATACGGATAAAGCATTAGATAACCTGATGAATTCGGATGTAGTAAAAGCTAAAAAGAAAGCATTCGAAGATAAACAAAAGAAAAAGCTTGAAGATAAAGTGAAGAAAAAGTTAGGTGATTTATTTGGTTAGACTATATCTGGTCTAGCCGCTGAATAGGTGTATTCTTAGATGTTAAGTTTAACTTATTGATAAGTAAAAGAAAAATCTTAATTTATCCTGGGGTGATGTTAATAAAACGGTATATTTCTGCATATAAAAAAGCCCCAACTTAATGCAAAGTTGAGGCTTTCTATTTTCATGATAAATAGTATATTGAAGTGAAACGGATGCCATCAGTGACAATATATACTTTTTATACATATTTACTCTTAAGCTTTAATACCTAAACTGCTGAGACCACCACTTTTTTGCCCTTACTGTTGTAAGTCATTGATGAACGGTTGTGATTTTCAAGTAGTGAATTTTTCATACGCTCTGCTGCGAGTGAGGATTGTTGTATAACCTGTCCATTGACATGATTTTTGTTTTTACAGCGAATTAAAATGGCCTCAATTTCATCAATTTTTTTCTGATGAATACCTGACTCTATTTCATTTTTTAAAACAGGGTCTTGAGCGTTTTTCTCATCAAGTTTTTGTATAGACTGTAGTAAAGTGTTTTTTTGTTGGGTAACAGTAATTAAATCTTCAGGATCTTGCTTTTGTAATACTGCTTTTTCTAAGACAAGCAAATCTTCAAGTTGCTGCAGGTTTTGTAATTGTTGAGCAATTAATTGCTCTGCTGTTAACGCTGTCATCACGTATAATCTCCTGTGATTAGGTTAACAGCTTACTATTAACCTAGTTTAAATTCGAAATTTGCTATGCTTGCGGCAAGTTTTTCAGGATCAACTTTATATTCACCATTTGTAATTGCTTTCTTAAGTTGATCAATCTTTTTCTGATCGAGTGCTGGTGCATCACTCGCTTTCTTTTGTAATTCATTAAGCTGCTTGGCTTGTGGCGTTAAAGAAACAGAATCTTTCCCTGCAGATTTAACTTGTTCACTACTAACAGCATTTTGTGTGACTTGTTGTTTTATTTGCACCTGTTGATCAAGTTTTTGCTTTACCTGACTATTGTTCGGCAGGTTGTTGATATTTATAGCCATAATACTATCCTATAGATAACGGGTTTATATTCACTATCTTGTTATCGGCAAACCGCCTAATAACTTAACGATTATTATAAATTAATTATGACTTTGTTGATACCAGATACACGACCTGTCACCGTTCTTCCACTACTATCATTTTTAACCCGTATCTGCTCGCCTATACCACCGTCTTTTAGGGCTATTCCTGATGTTTTTATCATTAAATTATCTGACTTTGCAATCAATGTGACGTGACTTCCTTTACACACAAAGCAAATGTTTTTTTTTGTTAAAATGGCACCAGCAGATAGCTTTCTTTTAGCTCTTGTACCAATGACTATTTTTTTATTATCAATAGTCTCACCTCGAATTCTACGTGTATCTCGATATTCAATGATTACATTCGATTGATCAACTCTACTATCTTTACTAATAATGCTTTTTGCTACAACTACGGGCACGACCATCTGAATTCTTGCAGGAATAAAAAGATACCACGGTGTTGGATCATTACAATTTATTTTTACATTTACGTTTCTACCATTATGATTTTCAGGTATATTTGCCACTAAAGAAGATAAACAAGGTTTAATGATAATTCTAGGATCTAAGGGAGAGACTGAAACTGTCATTTTTCCTTGAGTTGGCAATGCGATATTATTTTCTATAAATTGCTCCACAAAATCTTGAAGTTGCTCTCTGTTCATTGTTTGGCCAGAAGCTAAATTTGACAAAGAAGCGGAGATTATGGAAATAATAATAAAATTGTTTAATATACTCATATAATTGTCAACTATTTGCTAGGGAAATTTAAATACTTGTCTATGCGTAATTTATGTATAAACTTAAGGATAAGTAAATACAGACGAATATGTACCAAACGTCAAAAAATTGAACATTAAATATAATATTAGTAAGCACAATCAAGAAGTGTGCCTTTTTGTGAATTAAGTAATATGAGGTTCGTATGGCAGGAATTTTAGACTCAGTAAATCAACGTACTCAGATGGTCGGACAGAATAGACTTGAATTATTACTTTTTCGTTTAATCGGGGCGCAACTTTTTGGTATTAATGTTTTTAAAGTACGAGAAGTAATGCCTTGTCCTCGTTTAACCGCACTTCCTGGGCAAGACTCTTACATCAAAGGTGTTGCACATATTCGTGGGCAAACCATCTCTGTTATCGATTTGAGTAAATCGACGGGTGGACCTGAAATAATACCCGATGAGAACTCCTTTGTCATTATTGCTGAGTATAATCGAAGTGTTCAAGGATTTTTAGTGGGAGGTGTTGAAAGAATTGTAACTTTGAGTTGGAAAGATGTTATGCCACCTCCAGAAGGGGCAGGTAAGTCAAGTTATCTCACAGCCGTTACTGAAATAGAAAAGAAAATGGTGTCTATTTTAGATGTAGAAAAAATTCTTAATGAAATTAGCCCTATTTCAACTGAGTTAAGTGAAGATGTCGCTGATTCTACTGTTGGTGCTAGTATTGGGGAACGCGTTATCATGATAGCTGATGATTCGACCGTTGCCCGTAATCAAGTCAAACGAGCTTTAGAACCTTTGGGCTTGAATATGCTACTAGCGAAGAATGGCCAAGACGCCTTAAACCAATTGCTTGCTTTAGCGGAAGACTGTCATTCGTCGATAACTGAAAAAGTAGCTCTGCTTATATCTGATATTGAAATGCCTGAAATGGATGGTTATACCTTAACGGCTGAGATAAAAGGTAATGACTACTTAAAAGACATGCCTGTTATTTTGCATACATCACTCAGTGGTGTTTTTAATAATGCGATGGTTGAAAAAGTAGGGGCGGAAGATTTTATTCCAAAATTTCACCCTGATGAATTAGCTACATCAGTAAAGAAATGGTTGAAGAAAGATGAAATAGGGAAAGGTGCCAATTAAATTTTGCTTTTATTAGCGTATTTTATACCCATTAAACGAGCACCATAATAACTTAAGGTAGAATATAGAAGTGTCAGACCGGCAGCTTGATGATCGAAGCTATCATCAGTTTAGAGTTTTTCTAGAGAAACAGTGTGGCATTGTGTTAGGTGAAAATAAACAATACCTAGTAAAAAGCCGTTTAGCGCCTTTAATGGCGAAATTTGATGTTGCCACACTCGGTGATTTAGTCACTCGAACTCTCAGTCCAATGGAAAGACAGTTGCGTGCTTCGGTAATTGATGCAATGACGACCAATGAAACATTGTGGTTTCGCGATGAGTACCCATTCGAACTTTTGAAAAAGCGTTTACTGCCTGAATTTAAAAATCAAAGAACACCTTTAAAAATTTGGTCTGCGGCTAGCTCTTCAGGTCAAGAGCCATACTCTATTGCTATGGCAGTGACAGAATTTCAACAAAGTAATCCAGGAGCCTTTTCTGGGGGTGTTCAAATTATTGGCACTGACATCTCTAATACGATGTTAGAGCACTGTAAGTATGGACATTACGACAGCTTAGCGTTGTCACGTGGTTTATCTGCCGAGCGAAAAAGAATGTTTTTTGAAAATGGCGATAAAGGTATGTCAAAAGTCAAAGAATCAGTTAAAAAAATGGTGAGCTTTAGGCAATTAAACCTATTAAATAGTTATAGTTTAATGGGGCGGTTTGATATCATATTTTGTCGTAACGTATTGATTTACTTTGCACCTGAGATTAAAAAACAAATTATTGCTCAATTTGAAGTGGCATTAAACTCTAAAAAATATCTATTTCTTGGCGCCTCAGAATCTCTCTCTGGTTTAAACCCTAATTTTGATATGGTTCGCTGTAATCCAGGTATTATTTACCAGAAAAAGAATTAATCTCCTCTAAAAACCCTCCTGTGGCATAAATATTGTATGGTTACTTTTATTGATTTGGAGGTAACACTATGGCTATTAATTTTGAACAAGCACTTGGTATTCATCCGCAAACACTTGCGGTTCGCGCTAAACGCGCTGAAGTTATTGCTAGTAACATCGCAAATGCAGATACACCTGGCTATAAAGCAAGGGACATGGATTTCAAAACTGCGTTAGCGCAAGCCTCCCAAAAACAACAATCAGGTATGGCTCGTACACATGCTAAACATTTTGATGTTCGCACTGAACTCAATAATGGCGTGATGTTTAGAACGCCCGATCAAGCAGATACAGGTGATGGTAATACGGTAGATGCACAAGTGGAACGAAACTTGTATCTAGAAAACTCAATGCAGTATCAAGCGAGTCTTCAATTTTTAACTGGCAGGATAAAAGGCTTGAAGAAAGCCATTACAGGACAATAAATATGAGTCTATTTAACGTATTTACTATATCTGGAACGGGGATGAGCGCTCAATCTGTTCGCTTAAACGCTACTGCCAGTAATATTGCTAATGCCGATAGTGTGAGTAGTAGTATTGATCAAACATATCGAGCACGGCATCCTGTTTTTGCCGCTGAGATGCAAAAAGCTGCCGCAGGGCAAGATAATTCTGCAGTAGGCGTAAAAGTTTTAGGTATTGTGGAAAGTAATAAACCTTTAACTGTTGAGCATAATCCTGGGCATCCAATGGCAGATAAAGATGGTTATATATATAAACCCAATGTAAATGTAATTGAAGAAATGACGAATATGATTTCGGCTTCACGCTCATATCAAACTAATGTTCAGTTAGCGGAATCAGCAAAAAACATGTTGAATAAAACCCTGCAGCTTGGCAAGTAACAACTAAAGGTGGAATTAAAATGGAAACTGTAAGTGGCACTAATCCTTTAGATGGCCTTCGCTGGCAAAAGGAAGTAACACCAGAAGCTGAGAATGATAATGGCATGTTAACGCAAGCAGATTTTTTTGCGTTACTCACCAAAGAGCTTTCTCATCAAGACCCAACAAAGCCTGTTGAAAACAATGAAATGATTTCGCAAATGACGGCATTTTCAACCACTGATGGTGTTGCAACCTTAAACGAACAATTTACATCATTTGCTTCATCAATGTCATCTAGTCAAGCATTGCAAGCCTCCTCGTTAGTTGGCCGCAGCGTATTAGTTAATGAGAATGTTTTTGGGATGTCAGAAGGTGAAAATATTAAAGGAAAAATGGTAACCGATAAACCGGCGAGTAATGTCAATATTTATGTTGAAAATAGTGCGGGTGAGCTTATTCAAACGGTCCCTGTAGGCAGCGTTTCCGCAGGAGACTTTACCTTTAATTGGGATGGCAAAATGGCGAATGGGGAACCGGCTCCTCAAGGCGCATACCGTTTTAGAATTGCCGGTTTAGTTGATGGTGAGGCTTCAGAGTTACAAGCGATGACTTATCGTAAAGTTGACAGCGTCACGTTAGCGGGTGCAGGTGGAAATATTTTACTCAATCTTAATGGTGGCAGTTCTATGGCACTAGCAGATGTGGTGGAAGTATCAGAAGGTTAGATTAATCGTTCATTAGAACTAATGGAAATTTAAGCCACTGTTATTTCAATGAATCGTGAATACTCACAAAATTTAGAAATAATGAAGATAAACAGTTTTTATATGAGGTGCAATTATGTCATTTAATATAGCGTTGAGCGGATTGAATGCTGCTCAGAAAGATTTGGATGTTACATCGAATAACATCGCGAACGTTAATACCACCGGCTTTAAAGAGTCACGTGCAGAATTTGTAGATGTGTATGCGTCTTCTTTACTCGCGGCCGGAAAAACCAAAGTAGGTGACGGAGTTTTGACGGCAGATGTAGCCCAGCAATTCCAACAGGGTAGTATTCAATTTACCAACAATGCGTTGGATTTAGCTATTACGGGTAATGGTTTTTTTGCGACAGTTCCAGAACTTGACTCTTTAGAAACTTCTTATACGCGAGCAGGTCAATTTAAATTAAACGATAGCAACTTCGTTGTGAACTCGGGAGGTGGGTTTTTATTAGGCTTTCCCGTAAACTCAGATGGTTCATCATCATCGGTTAGTTTAAGCACGGCAGAGCCAGTACTTATTCCTACGTCATCGGGTGCTCCAACACAAACGAGTGAAGTTGATATTCGCATGAATTTACCGGCAAGTGATTCCTATATTGCCGGGTCTCCAGGTAATTTTGATAACGAAGACGCTTTAACCTACAACCACTCTACTTCGGTGACTACTTTCGACTCGCTCGGTGATAGTCATATCATGACTTATTACTTTGTTAAAGAAAACCCTAGTGCAACCGCGCCTTCGGGCCCTAACAAATGGTTAGTATTTGCAGCGGTTGATAGTACTATGGTGGATTTAGCTGATCCTAATGGTGACGCTGTAGCTGACTTACGCACGGGTGGTTCTGTTTCAGGACCGTATACAGTCATTGGGGGTCGTTTAGAATTTGACTCATCAGGTGATTTTATAGCTCAATACCCAAATGCAGCATCAGGCGGTTTTGTCACAGAGCCGTTAGGTAGTACTATTTTATCAAATGGTGCAGATGATACTCAAACGATAGCAATTGACTTTAATTTAGATCCAACCGGTCCAAATTCTAATGAACCTACGCAATTTGCATCTAATTTTGAAGTGACGGCGTTAGAGCAAGATGGTCTAGCTGTAGGACGTCTAACCGGTATTGATATTGGTGCTGATGGGTTAATTCGAGCGACGTACAGTAATGGTACTTCAGAACCGTTATCCCGTATTGCTTTAGTCAACTTTGCCAACGAGCAAGGTTTAACGCAAATAGGAAACAGTTCTTGGAAAGAAAGTATAAGTTCAGGTGAAGCACTTGCAGGTGAAGGCGGTTCAGGGACCTTTGGTACGATTAATTCTTCTGCATTAGAGCAATCTAATGTTAATTTAACGGCCGAATTAATCGATTTAATCTCAGCACAACGAAACTTCCAAGCTAACTCTCGTGCATTGGAAGTAGATAATCAGCTGAATCAAACTATTCTACAAATTCGATAAACAGAGCGTTTAAATAACTTTATATTAAAAGCTAAAAGTAAGAGATAAAACATGTTGAATGTTTTATCTCTTTTGTATACTAGGGATGATCTTTCTGAGATCTCCTGTCTTTCCAAATGGTTGTGCATTCATGTAGGTCGATACCAAGAAACGTAGACGTTTCTTATTTTAAATTCCCCCCTGTACTATTTCTTCTGGCACTGTTATTGCATTTCTCATTGTAAGATACCATTTTAGAGAACGGTTATGGACAAAATGCTTTATATCGCCATGAGTGGTGCGAAACAAAATATGCATGCGCTAGCAGTGAATGCTAACAACCTTGCTAACGCTAAAACCACTGGTTTTAAGGCTGATATGGCGCAGGCACGTTCAATGCAAGCTTTCGGCGAAGGATTACCTTCTCGCGTGTTTTCCATGACAGAAAAATCAAGCCAAAACTTTGACAGTGGTGCTTTAATGCAAACCTCTCGTGACTTAGATCTCGCTATTCAAGGACCTGGTTGGTTTACCGTTCAAGCTGAAGATGGCACTGAAGCTTATACACGTGATGGTCAATTTCGCATGAATGAAGAGGGTGCATTAGAAACCTCGGAAGGTGAATTGGTCATGGGCGATACCGGGCCTATATTTATACCTCTTCCTGTAAATAATATTCATATTAGCGCAGACGGAACCATTATGGTACAGCCGGAAGGTGCGCCGAGTTCTGTTCAGGATGAAGTGGGTAGAATCAAAATGGTCAACCCTCGAGTGCAAGAGTTAATGAAAGGTGCGGATGGCTTATTTCGACGAAAAGACGGCCTTAATGAAGATGCCAACATCAATGTCAAAGTAGAAAGTGGGATGCTTGAATCGAGTAACGTAAATCCTATTGGTGAAATGACAGCGATGATCTCTTTACAACGCCAATTTGAAATGCAATTAAAACTAATGAAAACAGCCGAAGAAATTGATGCCAGTTCTGCATCTTTATTACGTGCTTTCTAATTTAAACAAATGATTTTTTGAGGTGATTTATGAACCCAGCATTATGGATAAGTAAAACAGGATTAGATGCGCAAAGTAAAGATATTGCGGTAATTTCTAATAACTTAGCTAACGCCAGTACTATCGGTTTTAAGAAAAGTCGTGCGGTATTTGAAGATTTACTTTATCAAACAATTAACCAACCAGGTGGTCGTTCAGCGCAAGACACTGAAATGCCATCGGGGTTAATGCTTGGCGCTGGAACAAAGGTGGTTGCTACACAAAAAATTCACACCCAAGGTGATATGCAAACGACTGATAACGCCTTAGATTTAATGATCCAAGGTGAAGGTTTTTTTGAAGTACAATTACCTGACGGTACATCGTCTTTTTCACGAAATGGTCAGTTTACCATGGATGAAGAAGGCAATATGGTTACGCCGGGTGCGGGCTATTTAATTCAACCACAAATAACGATTCCTCAAGATGCTTTGAGTATTATTGTTTCCCAAGACGGTGAGGTATCGGTGACCCTTCAAGGGCAACCTGATCCTGCAGTGATTGGTCAAATTAATACCGTTAATTTTGTCAACCCAACAGGCTTGCAGCCTATTGGACAAAATTTGTATATTGAAACTGCAGTGAGTGGTGCTCCACAAGAAGGTGTTCCAGGTCTAGCAGGTTTTGGCATGATAGTGCAGGGCGCACTTGAAACATCGAATGTAAATACGACGGAAGAATTAGTCAACTTGATTGAAAGTCAGCGTGTCTATGAAATGAATTCAAAAGTTATTTCGGCGGTTGATAAAATGCTTAGTTATATTAATCAACAGTTATAGCATTTAAGGATTTAATGATGAAAACAGCTTTAGTATTAATGATTACATTTTTAGCAATAAGTGGATGTGCAAGCACTGAGCAAGCAAAAACTTTACCCAATGATCCTGACTTTGCACCGATTTTACCTGAAATGGAAGAATCCTCGATTATTCCTACGGGTTCATTGTTTAAGGTGAATTACGTCAATAACATTTATTCTGATTCGAAAGCGCATCGTGTTGGTGACATTATTTCAGTTATTTTGAGTGAGAGTACGCAAGCGAAGAAGAATGCTAAAACTGAGTTAAAAAAGGAAAACAGTGCCACGTTAGATCCTATTATTGGTCTAGGTGGAACTGCAGTGAACTTTAAAAATGATGCGCTACAATTTGGCTTTAACCAAGGGTCTGATTTTAGTGGGGATTCTAAGTCTAACCAAGGTAATAGTTTAAGCGGCAATATATCTGTTCATGTATTGCGTGTTTTACCCAATGGAAATTTGATGATCCGTGGTGAAAAATGGATGACCCTAAATAACGGTGATGAATATATACGGTTAACCGGTGTGATCCGAGCTCAAGATATAAGTTCAGGTAATACGATTACTTCCAGTAAAATTGCAAATGCACGTATTCAGTATGCAGGCACAGGGACTTTTGCCGATATGCAAGAACAAGGCTGGTTGTCCAGCTTCTTTAGTAGCTCTTGGTGGCCTCTTTAGCTTTATTCAACTTTAGCTTTTATTCAATAAAGATTTTCAGTAGGTATTATTATGAACACTTTTACCACAAGCATAAAATTGACGATATTGTTGCTAACATTTGTGATGAGCTCTACCAGTTATGCGCAACGAATTAAAGATTTAGCTGATGTTGCAGGAGTACGAAGTAACCCGCTAATAGGGTATGGTTTAGTGGTTGGTTTACCTGGTACAGGTGAACAAAGTCCCTTTACTGAACAAAGCTTTAAAACCATGTTAAGTAATTTTGGTATTACTATGCCTAAAAATTTAAAACCTAAAATTAAAAATGTTGCTGCTGTTGCTGTTCATGCTGAATTACCCGCTTTTGCAAAACCTGGACAAAGGATCGATATAACTGTTTCTTCAATGGGAAGTGCGCAAAGTTTACAAGGTGGAACGTTAATTCAAACTATTCTTATGGGTATTGATGGTAATGCATATGCGGTTGGCCAAGGAAGTTTAGTCGTCAGTGGTTTAGGTGCTGAAGGTTTAGATGGTTCAAAAGTGATAGTAAATACGCCAACAGTCGGCCGTATCGCCAATGGCGCCATGGTTGAACGTGAAGTGATTTCACCTTTTACTAGTGGTGATTATATTACATTTAATCTTCGAGACTCTGATTTTAGTAGTGCGAGAAGTTTGGAAAGGGTTATAAATAGTGAATTTGCTAATATCAATGATCCCACCACTTTTATTGCTCGTGCGATTGATGCAACATCTATTCAAGTGAATGCCCCAAGAGATGCTAGCCAGCGTGTAAGCTTTCTTGCCGCATTAGAAAATTTAGAATTCGAACCCTCACGTCCCGCTGCTAAAGTCATTGTGAACTCGCGCACGGGTACTATTGTTATTGGCTCTGATGTACGTTTGTTACCAGCGGCAATAACACATGGTGGTATTACGGTTACTATTAATGAAACACGCGATGTTTCTCAGCCTAATGCATTTGCAGATGGTGATACCGTTACAACCAATCAATCGATAGTGAACGTGAACACAGATGATAACCGGATGTTTGTTTTTAATCCCGGTGTAAGTTTAGATACACTTGTTCGTGCCATTAATGAAATTGGTGCCGGCCCTGGTGATGTAATGGCAATATTAGAAGCCTTATCACAAGCGGGTGCATTACGTGGAGAATTGATCATCATTTAATGATCAATCGTGCTTATGACTTCACCTACTAATTCTTCATTCTCTTCATTTTCACCACAATCATCTGTGACCGCTAATTCACAAAATTTCTTAGACATCAATGGATTGAATTCAATTCGCCAACAGTCTAAAGAAACAGATAAAGGGTCAAAAGAGGCGGCTTTGCAAACTGCCGCCAAGCAATTTGAAGCGATCTTTATGCAAATGCTAATGAAAAGTATGCGTAAAGCACAAGAGGTTTTAGAGTCAGATAGCCCATTTAACTCCGAGAGTACTAAATTTTATCGTGATATGCATGACCAACAAATGTCATTAGAGTTATCTAGTAATGGATCATTAGGATTATCTGATTTAATTGTTCGTCAATTAGGTGGGGATACTGAGAATTTTACATCACAATCAATGTTGCGCAGCGATACTCGCTTTAGTAAAAATAATGGTTTACTTAATGAAGATGTAAATAAAGGCAAGTCAATAGTAAAAGAAGGGATCCTTATTTCAACTGAGGATCGTCAAACTAATGACTCGAATGATCATCCCGTAAATAATCAAAATGCATTATTGAGTATGCCTCAAAGAGCTCCTTCTTCGTCAAAGGCGCAGTACTCACAAAATGAAAAGTTATCAGTTTATGAAACACTTGCTCTCCAAACGCCTCAGTATAAAGTACCTAAAGATTTTGTTACCGCATTAACGGAAGATGCTAAACGTGTCGAAGAAAAGTTAAATATACCCTTTGAAGTTGTTATTGCTCAGGCCGCATTAGAAACTGGCTGGGGACAAAAAATCATCAAAACTGAAAGTGGTCAAAGCTCTAATAATCTCTTTAATATTAAAGCGGACAAGCGATGGGATGGTGACAAAACGAATAAAGAAACACTTGAATTTGAACAAGGCGCTATGGTTAAAAAACGCCAACCCTTTCGAGTCTATGAAACCATTGGTGACAGTGTTAACGATTACATCAATTTCCTTTCCAATAATGAACGTTATAAAAGTGCATTAGATAAAGCTGACAATGTGGAACATTTCCTGCATAAATTACAGGGTGCAGGTTATGCGACGGATCCCAAATACGCAGAAAAAATAAAGGGAACACTACGAACCGTAACCAGTTTACTGAATAAATAAGTGAATATGTAACTCAACATTATATGTATTGAGTTTTGGTTAGGTCAGGAGTGAATTCATGTCGGTTAACTTATATAACACAGGTGTCAGTGGTTTACTTGCCGCACAGCAACAGCTGGCGACAACAGGTCACAATATTGCTAATGTTAATACTGAAGGTTTTAATCGACAACGTGCAGAACAAAACGCATCAGTTGGATTATACGGTGGTGGAAACTTCGTTGGCTCGGGTACTTATGTTCAAGATATAAGTCGCATCTACAATCAATTTACTTATAAAGAACAACTTCATAATCAAAGTAACTTAGGTAATGCTGATACTTTGCATAAAGATTTAGATCAACTTAACGAAATAATGTCCTTCTCAGGTGCATCGATTAACAGCTCGATTGAAAACTTTTATCAAACAATGAATGGTATTGCGGATAACCCAAGTGATCTAGGTTTACGCAGTATTGCGTTAAATCAAGCTGGTGTTTTATCGAGTGATTTCAGTAGATTAAATGACAATATTGATCAATTAGAAAAATCGGCCAATAGTGTAATAGTACAGATGGCGAACAAAATTTCACAGCTATCTGTTGAACTGGCAAAAATTAATGAACAAATATTACAAAGCCAAGATTTAACGATAAATGGTCAACCTAATGATTTACTAGATAAAAGAGATCAGCTAGTAGGTGAACTTGGTGAGTATACTTCTGTTAATACTATACTTGATGAAAATGGTGTCATGACGGTAATGATTGGCAGTGGAGCGACTTTGGTTGCGGGTATAACACCTTTATCTATAAGCGTTGTTTCAGGTGACCCAGATCCGAAAGATACTCAACTTAGACTGCTTGGTCCAAATAGCTCAGTGGCTATCAATGGTTCAGCTATAGGTGGTGCTTTGGCCGCTAAGTTTGAGTATAGAGATGAGCATTTATCGCAATTAAGACGAGAAGTTGATCGCATGGCGATGGCGATCTCAGGGACATTAAACCATTCACAATCCGAAGGTTTAGACTTAAATGCTCAACAAGGGCTGGATATATTTACCGATATAAATAGTTCAGCATTACAACAAGGGCGAGTGCTGTCACCGTCAACTAATGCTGGAAATTTGGCAGCCAGCATTAACATCACAGATATTTCTAAAATACCAACCGATGAATTCGAGATTCGATTTGATGGTACAGATTACATCATGACTAATATGAATGATGGAAGTTTACAAAATCTTGGCGCACCAGGTTCTGGTACCTATACACCGTCAAATCCAGATTATGGCTTTGAATTTACGGAATTATCGGGAACCCCCTCTTCTGATGATAGCTTCCTTATCAAACCTACAAAAAATAGTGCTTCATTCATGGAGGTGACGTTATCTCATGGTAATGGAATTGCTGCTAGTACCGCTATAGGTGTTGATGCTTCGAGCAAAAATGTCAGTGATGGAAAAGTAAATATTACTAATGTTACTGATCCTGTAGCGGCAAGGGCATTCACCGATACAGCAAATATGGGCTTATTAGTTGATGTTTATGAAAGCTCAGCAGGCGTTTTTTCTTATCGCGTTTATGATGCTGATGCATTATCTCCACCACCCTCACCGCCATCTATGGTGGGTGCCATTGCATCAGGGACTTTTTTAGCGGGTAATAATACATTAATTGATATGCCACCTTCTCCAGCAACGGCTGCTTTTCAAATTGAAATAACAGGTCAACCGAAAGGTCAAGGGGCTTTGGCACCGGAAGAATTTACCATTGGCGATGCTTTTGGTTTTGGTAATGGAGGTAATGCCATATTGATGGCGTTAACTCAGGAAAAAGGTGTCGTAAATAATGGCCGGGAAACCTTCAGTCAAAGTTTGGCTATTTCAGCATCAGATATTGGTGCAAAAGCAAGCTCAGCTGAATTAGTCTCAGAAACTGCAGAAGCTTTACACACTCAAGCTTATAACAGAAATCAACAAATTTCTGGTGTAAACCTTGATGAAGAAGCAGCGAATTTGATGCGATTTCAACAAGCTTATCAAGCATCATCACGGATCATTTCGATTGCCAATACCATTTTCGATACCTTGCTACAAGCGTCTCGGTAGGAGTTAACTATGCGTGTATCAACAGCTCAGTTTTATTTTCAAAGTAGTCAACAAATCAGTAATAAGTCGTCTGACGTGAATGATCAAATAGGGTATATTTCAAGCGGAAAACGTATTTTAACGGCAAAGGACGATGCGGTCGTTTTTAGCACATTAGCCGGTTATAAAGAAGGTTTGCAGAATATTGAAAAGTATAAACGCAATATCACTCAAGCGGAAAGTCGAAACAGCCTGCAAGATGTTTCCTTTTCAAATGCGGACGACGTATTACAAAAATTGAAGCAACTTTTTGTCCAAGCAAATAACGCTAGTTTGTCGAGTGAAGATCTATATTCTTTATCTGAGCTAGTAGGTAATAGCCAACAAAAACTACTTAATATCGCTAATACTACTGATGAAACCGGTGGTTATATTTTTGCAGGCTTTCAGGTTGATAAAAAACCCTTTGCCATGCAGTCAGATAATTCAGTAGATTATCAAGGTGATAAAGGTATAAGAGAGTTGCAAATAGCTAAAAATGTGATGGTTGAATTAAATCAACCAGGCGATGCAGCATTTCAAAATATCAGCAATACTATTGGGGATTTTACGCCATCCTATATAACCAATACTTCAGGAATTAATGTTGCAAGTGCAGTTATTGCTGATCCAAGTAATTACGACAGTACGAGTTTCCCACCTGATTATAATTTTAGTTTCACATCACCAAGCGATTTAACGGTTACTGACGGCAACGGTGCTACGGTATATCCAACCGCCCCTTATACTGCTGGGCAAACAATTGCCTTTAATAGTGTAGAAGTACAAATAAGCGGCAACCCTTTGCCCGGTGATCAATTAACATTGTCACCAAAAGAAAATATAAGTGTTTTTGAGACCATAAAATCAGCAATTGATTGGATGAAGGTTGGGACATCACCCGTAAATCTCGAACAACACCAAGTTGATTATGAGGAAATTCTCAATCAACTCAGCAGTGCGCTTAACCATATGACCGTCCGTCAAACTGACGCCGGTGTGCGTGGTAATCTTATAGACCACCAGAAGAGTAGCCACTTAGATAATGAATTGGTTATGACAAAAGGACAGTCAAACATTGAAGATTTAGATTATGCCAAAGCAATTTCTAAGTTTGAGCAATCTCAAGTTGCGCTTCAAGCAGCCCAGCAAACGTTTGTTAAAATAAAAGACCTATCATTATTTAATTATATATAAAAATAATATTTGGCATGCTATATGCTTTTATACTTGTGTGTCAAAAAATATACACCGTGGTTCATAGATATGTTGTTATCAGCACAGAACCACTACCTAACATTAGGAGATGATAGCAATGGCTTTAGTCGTAAATAGTAATATAGCCTCACTGAATTCACAGCGAGCATTAAACAACTCTACAAATGCCTTATCAACTAACTTTGAGCGTTTATCTTCTGGTAAGCGGATCAATAGTGCGAAAGATGATGCGGCAGGGTTACAAAT
>JASDWX010000094.1:0-13224 GCA_041890515.1 Alteromonadaceae bacterium | reverse complement strand
ATAAACGGTGCTTGCCAAACACACCATTACCGCGGAGCGGTTTAGTTCAATGTGCGTAGTGCTGACGTTAGCTATTGGTTGTTCTTTAGGTCACTGATAGCAAAAAGGAGTCATACGCCACTCAAACCTGTGTGAGAAAATGTGCCTATTGCAGCCACCCGGTAATTCAAATTTGGGGCAACAAAATGTTTTGATGGAATATAACAAAACATGAGCCTTATACAATTTATGTATTTATGCCCCTGCGTGAGATGGGGAAAGTCTATAACCTAGTCGATGCTATTCACAAACGACTTTGTTGCGGCCATTCACTTTTGCGACGTATAACCTTTCATCACATTCCGACATCCAGTTTTTTGCGGTGTTATGGGCTTTTAATTCGCAAACTCCAATACTTGCCGTAACCTTATGATTAGGTATAAATTTGTATGTCTCAATGGATTGACGAAGCCGCTCAGCAACCATTTCACTATTTGAGGTATCTGATCCATTTAACAATACTAAAAATTCTTCGCCACCGATACGAAATATGATGTCAGGGACTCTGAAGTTATTCCGCATTAAAATAGCCACTTGTTTAAGTACATCATCGCCAGTGGTATGACCAAAAATGTCATTAATCTTTTTAAAGTGATCAAGGTCAATAATTAACAATGTCATCGACGTTTTGTATCTGCGATTAAGATGAATTGCCTGTTCAAGACTTTGATCGAGTAACGCGCGATTATTTAGACCCGTTAATACATCGGTATTGGATAACATGGTAAGCGAATTCTGCTGACTTTCTATTTCTTTTATACACATAAAAACAAAGCCACTGGTACCAATTAATACCATATAAAACCTAGTAAATTCGTTCATTGCCATTGCATTAAAGGATATGGGTAATATAACGACCAAAAAGACAATATTTATTATGGCAGCAAATCGTAATGGCAGTACAAAATACAATACAAATATTGCTGGGAAGGACCAAAATGAAGCAGCGATACCTATTTTATATAATGCAAAAGCAGAGATTGAGGTAATAACGGGAGCAATACCAAAGAGACTAAGTGGTAGACTATATTTGTTCTGGTGACATCTATATGCGGCGAGAGAATAAAGGCAAATAAGGAAAAAAATGCCTAGCGCCAGCAAATATTCCTCTTGATAAATATTAATAACAACAAACGGGGCGATAATGACAGCAGATATTAATGCAATGCTTTTAGTTGACTTGATTACAAAATTTGGGACTGTATCGATAGCTGTTTTATCTTTCATTGTTTTAGCCTTTACAAAATAACTTCAAACTTAAATTTATCCTATGAGCAAATGAAAATGACATTCATGTTACATAAAGGCGAATAGACATTCGATTAATCAAACGCGGCTGACTCCTGATCAATCTAAGAAGACATTAATTTTTTCAAGTCTTTATGTCAACTTAGCACAGAGAAGTCATAAAACGAAATAGTGGAACTATATTCGTATCAAAGTAACATAAAATAAGGTTGTTTTGACTAGTGAATTCGCTCAGGTTTTTGGCATGAGTCTGCATGAGCAGTGTTTAATTTATCCAAAATGATACATCTAATAAGGTCTAAATAAGTGAAATAGGTAAATGTAATTTAGTGGCACTGATGCTAGAGGTATTCTAGTTATCGGTCATTTTTATTATTTATTATTTATTGGTTATTTCTATCGATTTCAACGTTAATTTTTTGATGATTTCCGTGAGTTGATTTTTGTCTTGAATACTTAACACGGACAATAATTCCTGTTCGCGCTCTAATACCATCGGTATTAATTGTTGATAAATTGACAAGCCATGTTCTGTTAGTTTTAATAATGACGATCGCTTATCCGTTTTATCGGCGCTTTTCACTAACAAGCCTTGGGTCTGCATTTTTGAAATTGCGCGGCTTGCTGGCATTTTTTCTAAATTTGTTTGCTCGCCTATTTGCTTAGCGGGTAACAACTCTCCGTTACCTAAACAAGCTAAAACACGCCATTCTTGACGAGAAAGGTCAAATTTTCCCGTATAAATTTCGGCAATATTATCACTCACTTTTGCTTGAAGTTGAGTGAGCTGATAAGGGAAGAATTCTGTTAAGTGTAAGCTTTTCATCGTTTGTATATTCTCAGCTAATCTTGTTAGGGTGAATCGTTATCAACTCTAAATGATTCTGCATTCAAGTGATGCTTTTTCAATAGTTTATAGAAATCTGTACGATTTCGCTGAGCTATTTTCGCTGCTTGTGAAACATTACCTTCGGTCGTTTTTAATAATTTAGCTAAATAGTCTCGTTCAAATTGTTCTCGAGCTTCTTGAAATGACGGGAGCTTCGCGCTTTGTATTCGTAATGCATTGTTAATTAGACTTTCACTGATTAATGTTTCAGTGGATAAAGCGACACATTGTTCAACCACATTTTGAAGTTGTCTTATATTTCCAGGCCAGTCAGCCCTGATTAAGACTTCCATCGCTTCTTGACTAAATCCGTTTATTTTATGAGAAGTCTTTTCAATGGCTAAACTGAGGAAATGTTGTGCGAGCAAAGGGATGTCTTCACGTCGTTCTGCTAATGCTGGCAAAGTAAGTTCAACCACGTTCAAACGGTAATAAAGATCTTCTCGAAAGCTTTTATCAATAATGGCTTGTTGTAAATTTTTGTGTGTTGCAGCAATAATACGCACATCGACTTTTATTGACTGTGTATTACCTACTGGGCGCACTTCTTTTTCTTGTAAGGCACGTAATAGCTTTACTTGAAAACTCATCGGCATGTCACCCACTTCATCAAGAAATAAAGTTCCTCCATCAGTTGATTGAAAAAGGCCTTGATGACTTTTATCGGCACCGGTAAAAGCACCTTTACAATGTCCGAATAATTCCGACTCTAACAACTGTTCAGGTATTGCCGCACAGTTAATCGCGGTAAAATTTTTGTTGTGTCGCTTACTGGCTAAATGAACGGCCTTAGCCAGTAACTCTTTACCTGTGCCGCTAGGGCTATGTATTAATAAACTAAAGTCACTTTGTGCGACTTGATAGGTTTGTTGTAATAATGATGACATAACCGCACTACGGCTAATTATTTTTTCACGCCACACATCGGCTTCCTCGTTGTTATTGTGTGAGCTGTTCTGGGGTTGTAAACGTATTGCTTCTTCTACAGTTGATAATAACGCTGGGCTTTCAAAGGGCTTAGTTAAACAGCTAAACACGCCTTGTTTAGTCGCATTGATGGCATCAGGAATAGTGCCGTGAGCAGTCATAATAATTACAGGTAGATTTGGTTCCTGTTGACGAATTTTTTCAAAAAGTGCCATACCGTCCATTCCTTCCATGCGTAAGTCGCTAACGACTAACTGAGGATGAAAAGTCTTTAATATACCTAATGCCATTTTAGCGCTATTTGCGGACTCGATTTGATAACCTGCTGCGGATAAACGAATACCGAGCAACCTTAATAAGTTGGGGTCGTCATCAACAAGTAGTATTTTTTCATGTTTATTTTCATTGAATTTCTTTTCTGAAGCCATCTTTTTTACTGCCCATGCTCATTAATATTACTTTCTATTTTTTTCAATTGAATAATCTGTTGCTGTAACGATTCGATTTTATCTTGCTGATGTTGAAAAGTTTTATTAATAAGGTTAAGCGCTTTCTTTTCTAAAGATAATTGATTAAGCAGTAATATTTGCTGATTTAGTTGTGATTTCAGCATATTGAAAAAAGCAAAGTCAGTATAAGTTAAATGAACGTCTTTGAGATTATCTAAAGACAGTTGGTTTAATTTGCTTTTTGCTGTGAATGGGTTGTGAATAGGGGAGTTGGGCAGAGCAAACAACAGTACGGATTTAAATTGCTGCTCTATATTCAGCGCATTGTTATTTTTATTTTGCATATTGGGTTGGTTTTTATCGTGTGATATCAATTGGACTTGATGAATTTTGTCAATAATATTTTCATCACTTAATTTAGCCAGTAATAAATAATATTGAGCGTAATTAATATTGTTACTTTCAGACTTAATAGGTAATTCACTTTGTTTTAATAGCTCACAGCCTGCTAATATCAACAGTAAAGTAAGCACAAAGCTCATGTTTAGACATTTTTTCATTAGATTTTTACTCCAATCATTTTTTCTTTATAAAAAGCATTAGGTAACGTTATTTTCATTACGGTTCCATGATTTATTCCTGTATTACTTTTCATTTCAATCGAGCCATTAAGTCGTAAGAGCAGCTCTTTTACTATAGTTAAACCTAAGCCACTGCCTTTTATGGTTGCGTTTACTTCAGGCGTACCTTGATAAAAAGCATCAAATATTTTGTCTTGCTGCTCTTTATCTATGCCACAACCTCGATCAATAATAGACAAGGTCAATTGAGTATTATCGAGTGAATATTTAATAGTAATGACATTATTTTCATTGGTGTACTTAATCGCATTTGATAAGAGATTATCTAAAATAACACTTAATTGTTTAGCATTTACTTTCAGATTTACCGCTTGGTTTTTATGACTAATGGTTATTTTTTTACGTTTTATATCTAAACTTCTTTGCTGTAAAACGTTTTCAACCAATAATGATAGTTTAACAATTTCAACATCTTGTAAGCTGGTCGAGTCTAGAACAATATTAAAATCAAGAAGATCTTCAATCAAACGCTGTAAGCGAGTAACACTACTACGAATGATGTTAGATATTTCTTGTTGTTCGGGGTTTAACTCTCCCACACTATTGTCATAAAGTAACTCGGTGCCTTCCCTTATTGCCGCTAAAGGTGTTTTTAGTTCATGGGATATATGACGAATAAAGCTCGATTTTTGTAACTCCAGTGCATGTAAACGTTTACGCATAACCTCTAAAGCATCTGCGATTTCTTTTATTTCAGGCGAACCATTAAATATGATCTTTTCTTCAAAATGACTTAACTCTAAAGCGTGTATTTTACGCAGTAATTGTTTGAGAGGCTTAGTGATTAAGACGATAAAAATTGTAGCGATGATTAAGGTAAAAGGAATGATCAGTAAGCTTTTAAGCATATCGTGTCTAACATTATTAGCCGATATTTTTATTTTTTCAGCTTGAGATATTAATAAGTTATTACTTTGTTCAGCAAGTTTTTTACGTATAGAGACGAGTTGTGTAAATTTTACTTTTAATACCTCTAATGATGACTCTTTTAATTCATGTAAAGTTAAATAACGATGAACATCCGAAATTATTTCAGCGAACTCATTACTGAGTGAACGTAAACTACTATCAGTTTTGAATAATGTATTACTGGCAATAGTCGTTAATACCTTTTTTTCATGCTTTAAATAAGAGGTTAATAAATCTTGATCTTTAAGGATCAAAAACTGACCAGCACTCCTTTCCATTTTTCCTAATGTCAGATTAATTTGTCGGTTTGTTTTAACGAGATCAGCGACATTAAATATCGTTGACGTACTTTGATGAGAAAGCTGGGTAACTTGGTTCGCGCTATACAACAAAGCAAGTACTAAGGGAAAGGCCACCAAAGCAAATCCTAAAATGGTAAGTCTTCGAATGGAAAATAAATTGATATTAAAGATATTAGGAAAATTTAATTTTTTCATTTTAGTCACAAGTAATAGCAAGGTGGGTAGTTTAATTTTATTAAGGTAAAAAACAAGGGTGTCGCTTTTTTGAGACACATTACAAAGCGTTGCTACAGCTGCTATTTCAACGTTAACCTTGTTCTAGTGACTGTTTTTATTACAGTTATTCTTGTTATTGACACTTTTAGATTATTTCAATTTCTTTATAAATATTTTATCTGTTGCTAAATAGCGACACATTTGTGATGTGAATCCGTTATTACTTACTCTTTGTTTATTTAAATCAGTCACTTGTGATATTGGTTCGATTCCTGCTATATCTCATTTGATATTAATTAAACCTATTTATGAAGGAATTACCATGAACCATATCAGCCTAAAAAAATTAACCTTAATCGTGAGCACTTTTGCCTTAGCTTCTTATTTTGTCAGCGCTAAAGAAAATGAGTTGAACCTTGTTCTACCTGACGCTGAAGTTGCTGCAGTTAAAACGGTAACAACTAAAGCTCGCTCAATAGATAGTCTAAAATATTCTCAAGGTGATATTTCAACATTATTTGCTGAGTTCGATATGGATAAAAATAGTTTACTTAATAAAGCCGAAATACTTGCGAGTAAATATGAATTATTGTCAGAACACTTTTCAGATATTGACCAAAACTCAGATAATAAAATCAGTAAAAAAGAGTTTAAAAATTACTTTTCTGCAAAGACAGCACAAAAGAAGATTATTATTGATGTAAATAAAAAAAGTTAAATACCACGTTAAATAGTGGATCTCTAGAATTCCCCGTGACGAACCTCTGGCTGTTAACAACTTACAGCCAGATTTTTAATATAAATAGATGTATCGAAGAAGGTTATTTTTATGGACAGTAAGCTTACTAACATTGAACCAATAGACAAAATAGCAAGGTATGTACAAGTTGATGATTGGATTTTTGAAGTGAAAACCGTGCGTGCTATACGCGTAGATAAATACGGCAAACCATACAGTGCTATTGCTAATTTAACGCTAAACGGTGAAACCGGGTTCATCGATGGACTGTTGACGCGTGAGAATGAGAAATTCAGTCGAAATGATTTCCATGCTTTTTATAAGTTTTGTCAGCAAATGGAAGTAAAAAAAGTTAATTTTGATCGCTTTAGAAAGCATAAATTAATTTCTGAACATGTTGATGTTCAACCTTTAAAACAAAAAGCAATACTAAAGCTGGTTCGTTGAAAAAAATTTTTGACATGTTATTTATCTTCATGCTCTTCTGTTAATTTATTCGAATTACTTTAAAATACTATGCATTGTTAATCGTATTATATACAAATTCTATTTATGTCTTTAAATACCGCTCGTCTCGACCGTTTTATCAGTGAACACTGCAACATTAGCCGTAGATCTGTCAGGCTAATGTTAGCGCAAAAACGTATCAAGGTTGACAATTCTATCGCAGACGATATTGGTCTGCGCATTGATAAATTTTCAAAAATTACGTTAGATGACAATATTTTACAAGATAATCAAGCACTCTATTTAATGCTCAATAAACCAATAGGCGTGGTGAGTGCAACCGTTGATAAACTCCATAAAACGGTAATAGATTTGCTTGACGAACAAGATGTATTTTTTGATGGCTTAAGTGAACAAAAAGAAAGCTTACATATTGTTGGTCGATTAGATCTCAATACGTCAGGTATGTTGTTGTTAACGAACGACAGTCGATGGTCAGAACGTTTAACTTCTCCAGAACATAAAGTAGAAAAATGTTATCGAGTGACGCTAAAGAATCCACTTACTGATGATTATATTGATGCATTTGCTGCTGGGATGTATTTTTCATTTGAAAATATTACGACTAAACCTGCAAAATTTAAAATTATCGCGAATAAAACCTCTTCTCAAGGCAATGAATATATTGCAGAAGTTAAATTAATAGAAGGGAGATATCATCAAATTAAACGTATGTTCGGTCGATTTCGTAATCCCGTTATTGGCTTGCATCGACAAGCCATCGGAAATTTATTATTGGATGACAATCTAGCTACTGGAAAGAGTCGTCTTTTAACTGATGATGAAGTGCTTGGTATTTTTATAAAACAACAAGCCTAATCAGACTCTTGTGCATCACTAATACGCTCTAAGCGTTCTTGTTCTTCTTCAAATGCCGCTTTTATTTCTTCCAATATTGTATCAACATTTGCTGATTTATTATTTTCTTTAAATAAACCGGTTAACTCAGTTTCTGGGGTTAATTCTGCTTTTTCATACAAAGCCCACATTTCTTGAGCATATTTACTTTTTGCCAATTCAGGAGCGAATTGGGCATAATAATCGGTAATATTGTTAACATCACGCACTAACATACTCTTCGCATTATTATTTGCTGAAGCATCTACAGCTTGTGGCAAATCGATAATAACAGGTCCGTATTCATCAACAAGCACATTGAATTCTGATAAATCACCATGAATTACACCTACGCACAGCATAATTTTTACGTAATTCATCATAATCAAATGATCTTCAATAGCGTGTTCACTCGGCATGATGACATCATTCAAACGTGGTGCAACTTCGCCTTCACCATCGGTGATCAATTCCATTAACAAGACACCTTCAAAACAACCAAATGGCTGCGGCACACGAATACCGGCAGTTGCTAAGGTATAAAGTGCTTCCACTTCGGCATTTTGCCAAGCATCTTCTTGCTGTTTTCTCCCATACTTTGAACCTTTTTCCATCGCACGTGCACGGCGGCTATTACGGCTTTTACGACCTTCTTGGTATTGAGCTGCTTTTTTAAAACTCCGTTTATTGGCTTCTTTATATACCTTAGCGCAGCGGATATCTTCACCACAGCGCACCATGTATACAGTTGCTTCTTTACCGCTCATTAATTGGCTGAGCACTTCGTCAACAAGTCCATCGTCAACAAGCGGTTGCAGTCTTTTAGGTATTTTCATTAGTTAATTAAATTAGCTTTAGTGTTATTCTTCATCAAAATCGTCTTCGTCTTCGTCTAGTGCTTTTACGGCACGGAAGCCTTCTTTAACAATTATTTCTATATAAAATGAGGTTAAGCCAAGTTTTTCAGCTTCATCAATATGTTTATTCATTGCAGTCAAATGCACAACTTCAGATTCTGCTTCAGTGATACCGTACTTACAATCGAAATCCCAAAAATCAACACCAGCAGGTAGCTGCTTATTTCTTTCTCTTTTTACATACTTTTTAACATCATGTTTTACACCTTCAAATAAGCGAGCAAGTTTTATCTTTGGGTGTGTGATGTTGAATGTTTTTTTCATGACGATCCTAAATAATAAGGTTAGAGAGTTTGTAATTTGTTACATATAAAACGTATTTTACGTTAATTTTTACTTGGGTGCGACCGTTAGTATTTGCTAAAGTGATCTTGGCTATATTTTTCAATGTTTTTACGGACTTTTTACCGAGGACTTCTCCCATTATGTCATTTTTATTTAAACGCTTATCACGACTCTTTTTTGTTTCAATTACAACGCTTCCTCTTATTGCTAATGCTAATGTTATTGATGATTTCAACCAATGTATTAATAAAATGAAAGTTCAAGCTTCTTCTGGGGGATTCTCTGATTTTATTGTTAATGATGTTATTCCAACACTATCTCCACTAAAAAAAGTGATTACATTAGATCAACGTCAACCTGAATTTAGTCAAAGCTTTGCTGATTATTTAAAATTGAGATTAACGAATTATCATATTGAAATTGGACGAAAAAAATTAAGTGAACACAAAGTCTTATTTGATAAATTATCTAAAAAGTATGGTGTTCCTGCTCAATATTTAGTCGCCTTTTGGGGGCTAGAAACAAACTTTGGGCGTCATAAAGGAAAAATGTCTGTGCTCAACTCTTTAGCAACATTGGCGTGTGATGAAAGACGTAGTCAATATTTCACTTCAGAAATTTTTGATTTATTTCATTTAATTGATAATAAAACGGTGACTGTTGCACAGCTAGAGGGGTCTTGGGCTGGGGCAATGGGTCATATGCAATTTATGCCATCTGCTTTTAGAAAGTACGCCATAGATGGGAACAATGACGGTAAAATAGATCTTTGGCAAAGTGAAGATGACGCATTAACTTCAGCAGCTAATTATTTAAACAGCATTGGTTGGCGAGAAAAAGAACGCTGGGGACGGCAAGTAAACCTACCAGAAAATTTTGCTTTTCAAAAGGTAGAATTTGATCGGTTCTATTCATTGGCGATTTTTAAACGTTTAGGTGTAACGCGAGCTGATGGTAAAGCTTTATCTGATTATAAAATTGATGCGGAGTTAGTCTTACCTGCGGGGGCTAGTGGGCCCGCCTTTTTAGTTTATTCCAACTTTAATGTGATCATGAAATGGAACTTGTCAGAGAATTATGCACTTTCTGTTGGCCTGTTAGCTAATCTTATTCAAGGCGCAGCAGGATTAAAAACAAGTAATAACCCTCCAGTTGCTTTGTATAAGTCGGCGGAGTTACAAGCGTTACAAGAAAAGCTGAATGTGATGGGATACGATGCAGGTAAGCCCGATGGCATTTGGGGTCCTAAAAGCCGTAAGGCTATTCGCTTGTATCAGTTGCAGCATGGTTTGGTGGGTGATGGTTTCCCAAATCGTCAAGTGTTAATAAAGGCAGAAATTAACCATTAATTAGGTCCTTATTATTAACCACTAGTGTTTGGTTAATCTTATTCAGAAAGCTTTTATACCAAAACGTTAAAGTATTAGAGGTATCAGCCACAGTTGGAATTCTCGTAAAGATATGGATATATCACCATGTTTTTGCGAGATGTTGATGCAAGATAATTGCACATTTTATAAAATAGATCGTGTCGAGACATGTAATAGATTTAAACAACTAAAGTATTTTGAAATCTATAATCATTGTTGGAGGATCTATTCCATAGTAAGTGTATTCAAACTATTGTTTACGTTCGTGCAGCCGCTAATAGCCACTTTGTGAAAGCTACAACAGGTGGATAAGTAAGTTGTTCGTGGGGGGTAACTAAATAATAGCCAAAACTACTGGTGACAGGTAAATCAAGTGCAGGTACCAACTCTTTTTTATCAAGTTCACTTTGAATCAAAAATTTAGGGAGTAATGCGACACCTAACTCTGCGGTAGCTGCTTTGGCAATTATAGAGACTTGTTCAAATAACATCCCCTGATTTGCTGGCGGTTTGGTTTTATTTTGTAAAAACCAATCTTGCCATGCTAGTGGGCGAGTAGCCAAATGCAAAAGAGGTAGTTTCTTTAGATCCTCGATGTTTTGTAAATTTTGTTTGTCTAATAATTTGGGCGAACAGACAGGAATAGACTCTTCACCCATTAAGAAGGTGCTTTGAGTGTTAGGCCAATCTGGAGAGCCGTAATGAATGGCAAGGTGGAGGTTCTCACTACGAAAATCAAACGGCGCTAATTTAGAAACAAAATTAACGGTAATATCTGGATGTTTTTCTAAAAAATCAGCGAATTTCGGGATTAACCAACGCGCACCAAAAGTAGGTAAAATAGCGAGATTTAGCGTGCCACTCATCGGACTGGTTATTGCTCTTAATGAAGCATTTAAAATAAGCTGCAAGGCTTGATGAATTTCTTTTGCATACACCTCTCCTTTATCAGTCAACTGAATTGTTCGTTTAATGCGCGTGAATAACTCAATATTGAGCTGCTCTTCTAATGCTTGTACTTGGCGACTAATAGCACCTTGCGTTAAATTCAACTCTAGCGCTGCAGCAGTAAAGCTTCCTGTTCTCGCCGATGCATCAAATGCCATTAACATACTAGTACTTGGGAGTAATTTTCTTTGAAAGGCCATCAAATATTTCCATGTGTTTTACTTATGTCATTACCAAAGGTAATGCTTTTATGAGATAAAGTCGTTTGAAGCTCATTACTCGATAGTACACTATGATTGAAATATATACACTTATCTTTAAGTTCGTTGTATTTCATATGAATGACGTATGAGTTAACAACATGACTTAGAGTAATTGCTTCACTTAACTTAAGGAATAAAAATGGCAAAGGCAGAAAAATATATCCCAACCCCTAAAGCTCAGGAATTTCTAGATAAAGTAGAAAATGGCAAACACGACAGACAAATTATCAATGGCTTAAAGAAGTTTCTTGATGATCGTGCACCTGAGGATATGTTGAATTTTTATTCTGAAGATGAAAAAAAAGCGCTAATTGCGATAAAAGGCACAGAGCAAGATATTGAATCACGTATGCCAGTTAAAATTACGCGTCATTATTATGATTTAGCAAAAAATAGTTTACCGCTACAAACATTAGTTAAAGCAAGTCCGGCTGAAACATTTGATATGCAAGGTGCACCAGATCCTGGTAATCAAATGAGTTACAGCCCGATTGAAGGTCTAATTCATAAATATGAGCTTGGACTGATTTATGTTGCGTCAACGTGTTCTGCTCATTGCCGTTTTTGTTACCGCGAAGAGTTGATTGCTAAAAAAGAAATTACTCGAGATGACGGTACTGCTGAACGTAAAGGTTTAGCACAAATATCTGAACTCGTTAAATATATCAATGAGCATAATAAAATTGTTGCCGACAATGGTGGCATTCACCCTGAAACAGGTCGTGAAAAGCTCCGTGAAATCTTGATGTCAGGTGGCGATCCTATGGTGCTATTGAATAAAAATTTAGCACAATGGTTTTCTGCTTTAGCAGATGCGGGCATAGAGAATATTCGTATCGGTACTAAAGAACTCGCTTTTTTCCCTGACCGTTTCGATAAAGAATTTTTTGCCATGATGGACGATTTTCATGCGGTTTATCCGGGTATTCGTTTTCGCATGATGGTGCATTTTAATCATCCGGATGAATTTTTACAAAAAGATGAAAATCGCAATTTTATTGATAACCCTGATGGTGGCTTAATGTGGATCGAAAGCACACGCAGAGCTGTTGAAGAGTTAGCAAATAGAAACTGGATTTCCATTGAAAACCAAGCACCCTTTATTAAGGGGATAAGCAATGATGCAACCGCGATTCGTATTATGCAGCGAGAGCTAAAACGTAATCGTATCGAAAATCATTACTTCTTCTGTGGCCGCGATATCATTGGCCATAAAGCCTTTAATTTACCTATAGAAGAAGCATGGAAATTATTGAATGATTCGCAAAAGGGTCTTTCTGGTGTAGAAGCTCATGCTCGATTATCAATTACCCATTATTTAGGTAAAACTGAAGTTGTTGCTGTTACCAATGAACCTATGCCTGGCGTACCGGGAACAGAGCATGGCGTTGTAATCTTTAAGTTATTACGTGGCGCAGCTGGCGCTCATAATAAAGGTCAAGTCGCTATTGTTGGCCGTAACCCTGAAGCTATCTGGTTTAGTGGTTATGAAGACAGAGTGATTTTTGATGAAGCAGGTCTTTTTAAGCATTCTATGCAAGAGACCAGTAGTATTGAGTTGGTGGTAAATGGTTAATCAGTGAATTTTTAGTTTACTAATAAATGAAAGCCGACATTATTGTCGGCTTTTTTATGTTCAGGATGAACGGTATGTCGCGGTGCCATGGATGGCAAGGAGCGACAATGTTCAGGATGGCCTTTCTCAGACATCCTGTCTTTCAAGGCATTAGTGCATCCA
>JASDWX010000093.1:4579-49636 GCA_041890515.1 Alteromonadaceae bacterium | reverse complement strand
GGTTTGCATCACATGTAACTACGTATTTATTTTTAGTGTCCTATATTATCGCCATTATACAAGTCGAAAGAAACTAACAGCCTGTTGCAGATTTGCTGACTGAGCGTCCATTTCTTCTGCAGTGGCGGCTAATTCTTCGGAGCTGGCGGCATTTCTTTGGGTAAGCTGGTCAACTTGTTGCATTGCGGTGGTGATTTGTCCAGCGGCAATAGATTGCTCGTCTGAGGCGTTACTAATTCCTTGCACAAGCTCTGCTGTTCTGGATATGTCAGGTACCATTTTTTCAATTAACTCACCTGCTTGCTGGGCAATTTCAACGCTATTTTCTGTTAGTTTACCTATTTCTGAAGCCGCTAATTGGCTTCTTTCTGCTAATTTACGAACTTCTCCAGCCACCACAGTGAAACCTTTACCATATTCTCCTGCTCGCCCCGCTTCGATTGCCGCATTGAGTGCTAACATGTTAGTTTGATAAGCGACCTCTTCAATGATTGAAATTTTTTGTGCAATTTCTTTCATCGCATTTACGGTATGAATAACAGCACTGCCCCCCTCTTGTGCCGAAGATGCTGATGCTGTAGCTAATGTATCCGTTGTTGTGGCATTATCGCTATTTTGATTAATAGACGCTCCAATTTGTTCTATTGCCTCGCTAGTTTGTTCAACACTCGTGGCTTGTTCACTTGTCGCTTCACTTAAAGAATTCGCTGAATCACTCACTTGTTGTGCGGCGGAGGCAATTTGTTCTGAATTATTTTTAATTTGTTGTATAACATCTACTAACTTTACTTCCATCAATTGTAATGCAGCATAAATACCGGTAGATTTCTGACTTGAGCCATTGCCCGAACAGCTTAATCGACCCGCTGCAATCGACTCGGCAATATTAAGAACATCTGAAGGCTCTGCACCTATTTGTGTTAATACATTTCGAAGAATAGTATAAAACAAAATCAAGGTGATCAGGATGATAATTGCTGCAACAACAACACTCACCATTAATGCCTCTTGAGCCTCAGTGCTAAGCTGCGCAGCATAAACCTGAATCTCTTTTGCAATGCTATTATCAATTTCTTTTAATAAACCTATCTTACCTGTTTGTTTATCAAACCAATCAACAGGATTAATACCAAAGTCCTGCTGTATGCCAGAGAATAATATGGACCGGATATCCTCGACTTCTTTAATGATGTCATTCGTCATCGTTTTCTTGAAATTATTTACCATGGTGTCTGTCGCTAAAGACAGGAAAACCTGATTGTAGGTGTTCTGCTGGCCCACCAGATGGATGAATTTGAGATATTTAGAATTTGAAATACTATTTTCAGCAAAAATACTTGATACAACAGCGCGTTCTATCCCTGCTCGCTCTTTACTCAACATAAAGTTTGTGTAAGCAACTGCCATTGTCGTTAATTCAGCATTTGCGCTAAATTTCGAAAGTTGATCACCCAGAGAGAGAAAAATGGCATTAGTTTGAGTATAAAAACCAATGGCATTTGCGGCGTCAATTGATTGATTAGTGACACTTGAACGTATTTCATCTAAATCTTTCAAGCGAATTAACGCTTCGTTTATAGTCTGGTTGGTGCCCTTACCAAATGTTAATATATTTAAAGTTGATATGAATTTTTGTAAGGTTTTAACTTTGCTATCAACATCTTCACGCTGAGCAATAAGTTTTGACGAAAACTTTGTTCCTTTGGAGCTCAAAAAACCGGCAGTCATACCACGCTCTTTTTGTAACTCATGCACCAAATTACTCGATTCTACAATTAATTGTGTCAATTGAGTTAGAGTATCGGCTTCTTTATAAATAGTAGTGTTAACACTTATCTGAAGTCCAGAAAAAAACAACAACCCCATTAAGGGTACAGCAGCAATTAAAAAAAGTTTGCTCTTAAGCTTTAGATTATTAATAAATTTCAAAATATTTCCTTTAAGTAAACTAATAAGTATTTATTAGTTGGTGGCCTTGCCTGGCAACTAAATCGATTAACTCCGCCCGTATCTTTAATATGCAGCGTTTGTTTTGATCCAGGTTTTTTATCTGGTTCAACGTCCTACAAAGCGTATAACAGCGTGTGTTTTCAGCACCTTGAAACCACTATTGTGACGAAAGGGGTACTGATTAATAGGGTATTGACGCTTAATAGTAGTTTAAGCAATTATGGCATTATCTTTGTTTTATAAAGCTTCGAATTAATTGAATTAGAATAATTATTAACGTTAGATTTTTTATCTTGTCAACAATCTCATCAACACACTGACAGGCTGGCTACAAAAAAGCCAGAATATATTGCATTTACGTACTAAGTAATAGAAATTTATAGAAATTTATAGAAATTTATAGAAATTTATAGAAATTTATTAGTAAATATTAGCCACTGGACCTATATAAGGGATAAGGCTTAAACCCCTTAGGCATAAATTAACCACCATTGTTAATCCAATTTAGACTATACCTAGTTGATGCCTGTTTATTAAGGAAGCCGGAAACATAAGTGATATAGCATCATTTTATATCAGCCGAATAGTTATAGCCTACATAATCACTCTTCATTAGAATTCATATCAGCCAAGGCCTACTATTTATCTTCCATCTCGTCGAATATGCCACGTTTACTCAGTTAAATCTTTTTACTGTATTGGAAGCGCTTTTTTAATTGAAGCAAACCAACATTTTCTTACCACAAGTATTAATTATTTAAGAAAACCGACATTTTTTTTGGGTAATTGAACGTAACGCTCAACTTCTTTTTCGTCACTTTCAGGGCCTAAATCGCTGAATCAATATATATACCATCCCACACTGCTCCAAATATACTTCCTCTTCAATCGGCATGCAAAAATGTCAATCATAAAATATTTTTGGTGCTACTGTAAAAGTAGAATCAAGAAGCCTCTATAGAAATTTAGTTAAGGGTTTATCAGCCTACCTTAAGCTATTTCAGCTGGTATAAAGGGTTGGTACATTCATTTAAAAAAATTTCTCCCCCAATCCAATATTCATATACTGCGTTCAGTTGTCTTAATACATTGCCAGCTTATACCTTTGATACTCGCTCAAGATTTAGCATGTCCATATAATAAGTTAAAGTTTTGGTTTGATGATTCATCACTAGCTCTATCTTTCTATCCACAGTATTATTAGCGACAGTAAGTATCACTTAGCGTAATAGGTGTATGTTTTTTGTCTTGAAAAACTAGCGTAAAAAAAACGACACTTACACATACAATAAATAGCAAAGGCTAAATTAGCTTAGCCCAGAGAACATAAAGAGATTAAAAACCAGTATGAATACGACTTCTGATAAGATTGATTTATCCTCTAACACCCCTATGATGCGCCAATACTTAACAATTAAAGCTGAGTTTCCTCACATTTTAATTTTTTATCGCATGGGAGACTTCTACGAATTATTTTTTGATGATGCTCGAAAAGCGTCCGACTTACTCGATATCTCATTAACTGCGCGCGGTAAAACGGGTGGAAATGCAATACCAATGGCAGGTGTTCCCTATCATGCAGTTGAAAATTACTTGGCTAAGCTTGTACAACTTGGCGAGTCTGTTGCTATTTGTGAACAAATTGGCGATCCGGCGACGAGTAAAGGACCCGTTGAACGTAAAGTTGTCAGAGTAATAACACCAGGAACAGTCAGTGATGAAGCTTTATTACTTGATAGACATGACAATTTAATTGTTGCCGTAAGTGAAGGTGGTCATAAATCATCTAAAGGATTTGGGCTGTCATATCTTGATATGACCAGCGGTAGATTTGTATTAACAGAGCCCAATACAATTGAGCAATTACAAGCAGAATTACAACGTTTGTCTCCTGCAGAGCTACTTTATAGTGAAACCTTTTCTGAACCTGATTTACTCAAAGGCTATCAAGGGTTAAGACGAAGAGCTGAATGGGAATTTGATCTCGATACTGCTGTTAATTTACTTAATACCCAGTTTGGTACAAAAGAGTTATCCGGGTTTGGCGTTAATGACAATGCGTTAGGGTTGATGGCTGCTGGCTGTTTATTTCAATACGTAAAAGAATGTCAACGCAGCGCTCTTCCTCATATTCGTGCAATTATTTGTGAATCGTCAGCGTCAGGTGTCATTTTAGATGCCGCCACTCGCCGTAATTTAGAGCTGACTCAAAACTTACAAGGTGGCTTCGAAAACACGCTCGCCTCTGTATTAGATAAGTCAGCGACACCAATGGGGTCAAGACTGTTAAAACGTTGGTTACACTTTCCTTTACGCGACTTAAGTATATTGTCAGCACGTCAACAGGCAACTAGCGAACTATTATCGCAAGACTTAACGAATGAGCTGTTTGCTCAACTGAAATCTTTTGGAGATATTGAACGTATAGTTTCTAGAGTTGCCTTGCGTTCAGCCCGTCCTAGAGATTTCGCTCGTTTACGTAATGCATTAGGACAACTACCTGAGCTTCAAGAACATTTAGCATCATGCAAGCAAGCGCATATATTACAATTGGCTTCTCAAACCTTGCCGATACCAACGTTACACAATTTATTGCAACATGCTTTGGTTGAAAATCCCCCTGTTCTTATTCGCGATGGTGGCGTTATTGCCAAGGGATACCATGAAGAACTTGACGTATTACGCGACTTAAGTGATGGCGCAACTGAATTTCTTGCTCAGCTTGAAGCCCGAGAAAAAGAGCGCACAGGCATCAGTTCCTTAAAAGTTGGATATAACCGAGTTCATGGCTTTTTCATTGAAATTAGTCGAAGCGCAGCTAATGATGTACCTGATGATTATGTCCGTCGACAAACATTAAAAAACAATGAACGTTTTATTACTAACGAACTAAAGCAACATGAAGAAAAGGTACTCAGTGCACAAAGTAAATTCCTCGCATTAGAGAAGCGTTTGTATGAGGAATTGTTCGACTTAGTCTTACCTGATTTGGAAAAACTGCAATTACTCGCTCAAGCTATTGCAGAATTAGATGTTTTAAATACGTTTGCCGAGCGAGCAGAAAGCTTGAATTATGTAAAGCCTTGTTTAACAAAAGATAGTCGCATTGAAATCAATGCAGGCAGACACCCTGTCGTAGAGTTAATGACGAAAGAACCTTTTATCGCCAATCCTGTTACTTTAAATCATGAACGTAAAATGCTCATAATTACCGGTCCTAATATGGGGGGGAAATCAACGTATATGCGACAAACAGCACTTATCGTTCTGCTCGCTCATATTGGTTGTTATGTTCCAGCTGACTCTGCAAATATTAGCATGGTGGATCGTATATTCACGCGTATTGGTGCATCTGACGATCTGGCAAGTGGGCGTTCAACCTTTATGGTTGAGATGACAGAAACAGCCAATATACTGCATAATGCGACTGAAAATAGTTTAGTGTTGCTTGATGAGATTGGTCGCGGGACAAGTACTTATGACGGTTTATCTTTAGCTTGGGCTTGCGCTGAGATGCTTGCGATTAAAACCAAAGCGTTTACTTTATTTGCCAGTCATTATTTTGAATTAACCCTTTTAGCCGATCAAATACCTTCATTAGTTAATGTTCATTTAGATGCGGTTGAACATGGGGAGACCATTGTATTTATGCATACGGTTCAAGAAGGTGCTGCCAGTAAGAGTTTTGGTTTACAAGTCGCACAACTTGCTGGTGTGCCTAAACCTGTTATTCAACGAGCAAAACAACGTTTAGCTGAACTTGAAAAGCAACAGGCACCTTCTGTTATTAACCTTGCTCAGCAACCGTTTGAACAGCTTTCTTTTGTTGAGAATACTCACCCTGTTCTTGAATCATTATCTACAATAGATGTAAACGATCTCACACCGAAACAAGCATTAGATTTATTATTTGAATTCAAAAGTAAAATTTAATCATCATTCATTATTATAGAGCAAAAAAAACCAGCAATAGCTGGTTTTTTATTTTATGCATTCACTAAAAGAGTGATTACGCTTGAAACAAAGCTTCTATTGATAAATCTTGTTGACTTAAAATGTCACGTAAGCGTTTAAGGGCTTCAACCTGAATTTGGCGAACACGTTCACGTGTTAATCCAATTTCGACTCCAACATCTTCTAACGTGGCAGCCTCATAACCTAATAAGCCAAAACGACGTGCAAGTACTTCACGCTGCTTAGAGTTAAGTTCATTTAACCAATGGATGATATTATTTTTAATATCTGATGTTTGCAGGCTGCCTTCTGGGCCACCACTTTTATCATCCGGAATAACATCTAATAAGACTTTATCATTCTCACCACCGAAAGGTGAGTCCACTGATGTCATACGTTCATTCAAACGCAGCATTTTAGTGACACTTGCTACCGGCACATTAAGTGTTTCAGCGATGTCTTCTGCGGTTGGCTCATGATCAAGTTTTTGCACTAATTCACGTGATGTTCGTAAATAAATATTGAGTTCTTTAACTACATGAATAGGCAGACGGATTGTACGTGTTTGATTCATAATGGCACGTTCAATTGTTTGACGTATCCACCATGTTGCATAGGTTGAAAAACGGAAGCCGCGTTCAGGATCAAATTTTTCTACGGCGCGGATCAAGCCTAAATTGCCTTCTTCGATAAGGTCTAATAAGGGCAAACCACGATTATTATAACGACGGGATATTTTAACGACTAAACGCAGATTACTTTCTATCATGCGTTTTCTGGATGGTTCATCACCTTTAAGAGCAAGGCGAGAAAAATAAACTTCTTCTTCTGCGCTCAGTAGCGGAGAGAATCCTATTTCACTTAAATATAACTGTGTAGCATCTAAATTTGATGGTGAATCTTCTCTATCCCTAGATGAATCTTTAGTTGTCTCTTTTTTATCGACAACTGTATTTACCAATTCTTTTTCTATGCTCATGCTGATATCTCCCAATATTTAGCAAACTCTAAATCACTGATTAAATATTCACGTAAAACTCCGGTTTATTATTATTATAATGTTCTATTATTTTAACAGATACTTCATAGGATTTACTGATTTTCCGCGAAAGCGAACTTCAAAATGAAGCATGACTCTTTCAGCGTCCGTATCACCCATTTTTGCGATAACTTGACCCGCTTTTACCAACTGCTGTTCTTTGACTAAGATGCTATCGTTGTGAGCATAAGCACTGAGGTAATCATCATTATGTTTAACAATAATTAACTGCCCGTATCCTCGAAGTGCATCACCGGCGTATACTACCTGTCCATTAGCTGTTGATGTAACCGAATCACCGCGACTACCTGCGATGTTTATACCTTTATTTCCTTGTTTTGCCGTAGAAAATCCTTCAATAACCTTTCCTTTAGCAGGCCACAACCAATTCCTTATTTTTTGGGAAAAATTTGCACCATTTGAAGAGGTTTTGTTGTTCACTTTTTGCCCTCTTACATTTTTACCATACGCCTGCTTTTTATTTGATGCAACAGGTTTTTTTACCCTTATTTGTTTCTTACTTTGTTCCTTTTCAATGCGAGCTACATTGCTACTGGCTTGAGTGTTGTTTTTGACTAAAAATAATTTTTGTCCGGGGAATATTTTGTAGGGAGATGCTAGCTTATTAAAAGTGGCCAAACTGTTAATATCAACATTTGCTCGCCATGATATCGAATATAAAGTCTCACCTTTTTTGACTATATATTCACGTCCCTTCAAGCTACTTTTAACACGTTTGCTTAAAGGAACTGATCCTTGAACATCAACAACGGGTGCTGGTTTATGGTTAGAAGAACAACTTACCAAAAAAAAGCTAAGTACAAAAAAAACTAAGCACATTAGTTTTTTACATGACAAAGAAATCTCATTTGTAGTATTAAGAATCAAAAAACATACCTAATATTGTGATCATATATTTAGCGTAAGACAAAATAAGCAACAATGATAAGGCCGACAATGAGCCAGCCTAGCATATCGACCCATTGCCTTATCTTTTGTTCCATTGCCGCACCACCCCAACGAATAATTCCTGCGACAAGAAAGAAACGCATACCACGACCAATGGCTGAGGCAATGAAAAAGGGCAGAAAGGCCATTTGTAAAAATCCAGCACTTACCGTAAATAATTTATAAGGAATCGGTGAAAACCCGGCTATGAAGACGACCCAAATGCCCCAGTGCTCAAACCACAAGACTACAGCGTCAAATCCTTCTTGTTTACCCATGGCGGTTATTGCTGGCTGAATCCAGGGTTCAAACATATAAAAGCCTAACAAATACCCCACTGAGCCCCCAAGAATCGAAGCGATTGTGGTTAACGTGGCATAAGACCATGCTTTTTCTGGTTTCGCCAACACCATGGGCGCCAGAAGCACATCAGGAGGAATAGGAAAAAATATCGATTCTGCAAAGGTTAATGCTGCCAGCATGCTTGGTGCAAATTTATGTTCAGCCCAACGAAGTGTCCATTCATAAATTTTCGTAAAAATTTTCAATTAACTAATACCTTTTATACTTTAACAAAACCAATACAAGAATATCTCTCTGGTTTAATAATCTAGTGCGCTTTAATAAGCTTCATATACTCATCACAATTAAACGTGATTAAATTAAATCCCCGGGAACAAGTGGGACAAATTTAACCATTTCAATTTGTTTTTCATTATATTCATCACCACTGCGCGTAATAACCTTTAATATTTGCGTGTCAGAGCCAACAGGGATAACTAAACGCCCTCCTTCGGCTAACTGTTCTAATAATGCTTTAGGCACCTCTGTTGGCGCCGCTGTTACAATAATCGCTTGAAAAGGTGACTTACTGCTCCACCCTTTCCAACCATCGCCATGCTTCATAGAAACATTATGTAAATCCATTGACTGTAAGCGACGCTTTGCTTGCCATTGCAGCGCTTTAATTCGTTCTACTGAGAAAATTTTAGGCACAAGTTGTGCAAGAATAGATGTTTGATAACCAGACCCTGTCCCTATTTCTAAAATACTGTCAGGGACTCCATCAGCCAATAACAATTCAGACATTTTCGCGACAATATATGGCTGTGAAATAGTTTGCCCTTGTCCAATAGGCAAAGCGGTATTATCGTAAGCCTTGTGTGCTAAAATTTCTGGCACAAAAATATGACGAGGTGAGTGAGCAATCGCTTGAAGTACACGCTGGTCACGGATTCCTTCACCATGTAATTTTTGTGCTAATATTTCACCACTACGACGTGATTTACCGCTAACACGGCTCTCTACCCTTACATTCATAACGTGCTCTTTTTATTTTTCTTATCTTAAAATTTAAACGTTTATTCGACTAAATAGTTAAATCATCTACCCATTGGGTCATTGATTCCAAGCTACTATGCGCAGTCATATCGACTGTTAACGGAGTTATTGAAGCATAACCATTGGCTACGGCATGAAAGTCAGTACCTTCGCCACCATCTTGCTCTTGACCTAATCGACCATACCAATATATGTCACGTTGCCATGGATCTTGTGTTTTTTCCATCAATTCTGCTTTATGACGACTACCCAAGCGTGTAACTTTTACACCTTTTAATTCAGCCAAAGGAATATCAGGCACATTAATATTAATAATCTGATCTGCAGCTAATGGATGAGATTGTAAACGCTGAATAAATTTCGCCGTTACAACCGCAGCCGTTTGATAATGCTGCTCATGTTTGCCAACTAGTGACACGGCAATTGCAGGCATGCCCATATGGCGACCTTCAGTTGCCGCTGCAACCGTTCCTGAATATAACGTATCATCGCCTAGATTAGCGCCGCAGTTAATACCTGCAACAACTAAATCGGGTGTGATTAACTGACTTACACCAAGATGCACTGAATCAGTGGGTGTGCCATTCACGGCAATAAAGCCATTTTCCATCGTATGAGTGCGCAATGGATTCATTAACGTTAAAGAGTTACTCGCACCACTACAATTTCTGTCAGGGGCTACCACCATTACTTCTGCTATTTTCGCTAACTCTTCATATAAGACTTTTATGCCTAAAGCATGAACGCCGTCATCGTTACTTAATAATATCTTCATAAATTAGTTTACTGCTCGTTCTGTCATGTCTTGATAACTGATGAGTTCACGCAAAATTGTCGTCGCGTAACAGCCTGATGGTAAAAAGAAGTTTAGCGTTACGGTATCAGCTTCTGCTTTTATTTGTCCTTCAGTTAACGATAAACGAATTCTACGTCGCTCTTGTTTCAAACCAAATTTAGCTAAGCCATCGCAAAATTCAGCATGGGCATCAGCGACCGTTTGCTCTAAGGTTTGAGGTTCGCCTTGCGACATTAATTCACCAGCTCCCCAAAGCGAAGCGGTTAAATCAATATCCTTCTCTTGAAAGCGTTGAGTTATTTTCTCGTCAATAGCATCCGCTAAAAATACAGACTGTGTACCGCTTAGCATAAAAACATCACCCTCTTTTAAAGATTCAAATTGGTTTTGTTCAATACGTTTGCTAATGATTTGATTAAATATTTCTGAACGAGCAGCAGATAAATACATGCCACGTTTCTTTTTATCCTTTACTTTTTTTCCTTGAAACAACTCCATAGCTCTAACAAGGTTACCACCGTTAATGCCAAAACGTTGTTCACCAAAATAATTAGGCACGCCAAACTGACTAACGGCAGCCCATCGACGTAATACGTCATCGGTATTATTTACGTTGCGTAAAACCAATTCAAAACGATTACCAGATAATGCCCCAATGCGTAATTTTTTGTTATGACGTTTGACCGAAAGTACTTCAACACCTTCAATGGCTAAATCACTTAAGTCATAAATAGCTTTACCAGGAAGATGAATGCCAAACCATTGCTCGGTAACGGCAAATCGGTCCTTCATGCCAGCGTAAGAAACTAACCCTTCTTTTACTTTGAAGTATTTCGCTAACTCTCGAGCAACAACTGTCGTATTTGCACCCGTTTTTCTGATGTGAACAAATAGATGTTCACCTTCACCACAAGGTTCAAAAGGCAATCGTTCAAAGACTTTAAAGTCTGACATTTCACTGCGTAATTGCCCTGTTGATTTAGGCTCAGTGTATAAATAACTTAATGGCTTACTCATTTTATTGATGTTTCTCTATAACGTTTTCAGGCAATTTTGTTAGTAAAACAACCGCATGCACAGCAACACCTTCTTTACGCCCGGTGTATCCTAACTTTTCAGTTGTTGTTGCTTTTACATTCACTTGGTCAAGTTCTGCCTGCAAATCTTCACAGAGACAAGTACGCATTGCTAATAAATGCGGCGCTATTTTAGGCGCTTGAGCAACGATAGTAATATCAGCATTGCCAAGTTGATAACCTTTTTCAACCATCAAACCGACGACATGTCGTAATAAGATTCGACTTGATATGTTTTCATATTGACCGTCGGTATCAGGAAAATGATTACCGATATCCGCTAAACAAAGCGCGCCTAATATTGCATCACATAAGGCATGAATAGCTACGTCTCCATCAGAGTGAGCAATAAACCCCTGTGGATAGTCTATTTCTATTCCCGCTAAAACAATAGGTCCATTACCACCAAATTTGTGTACATCAAAACCGTGACCTATTCTCATTCTGTTTCCTGTAATTGTTGTTTTTGTATATACTTTTTATTTTGTTTAGCCAAGAAAAACCCAGCTAATGCTAGATCATCAGGATGTGTGATTTTTATATTTTCACTACTCGCTGAAACTAAAAGACTGGGTATGTTGGCCAGTTCAATCGCTGATGACTCATCTGTGAGTTCCGCATTATTGATTAGGCCATTAATAATCGCCTCTTTTAAGTCACTCACTTGATACATTTGTGGTGTCAGCGCATGCCACAGACTTTCTCGATCAACAGTTTTAGATACTTGATTTACAGCTAAGTCACTACTGAATGAACGCTTCATTGTATCGCGAACGGGCGCAGCTAATAAACCGCCAGTTTGCTTTTCTAAACACTGTGCAATTAAGCGTGATATATCATCATGTGTTACACAAGGTCGAGCGGCATCATGTACTAAAACCCATGGGTAAACTTGAAGGTCTATTGCCTTCAAACCAGCCAGCACAGAGTCAACACGTTCCTTGCCGCCAATAACGGTTTCAATATGTTTGTTATTTATCAAAGATGTTCGAGGAAAATACTCATCACTGTCGCTCAGCGCGATAATGACTTTATTAATCAATGGGTGACTCAGTAAACGTTCAACGGTATGTTCTAAAATGGTTTTATTGCCAATCGTTAAGTATTGCTTCGGACAATTAGCCTGCATACGTTTACCCGCGCCTGCAGCAGGAACAACGGCAACAAATTGCTGAGTAAGCACTATCGGCTTATTTGACATGAAATTATTATTCCTGATCTATTTGCATAGTGTTCTTATCAGAGGGGATCAAACGAAAAAATGTTTCGCCTTCTTTTATCATCCCTAATTCATTTCGAGCACGTTCTTCAATAGCTTCAACGCCTGATTTTAAATCATCAGTATCCGCATATAATAATTTATTACGTCGCTTGAGTTTATCGTTATCACTTATTTGACGTTGAACTTCACTTTCTAGCGCAAGATAATCAGGCACACTATTTTTACCGAACCAGAGTCGATATTGTAATAACATAATAAAAATCAGTAAAAGTACGGTGATTGCGCGCATAAAAACCTAAAACGGCCTAGATGAAGGCCTCAAACTTACTATTGTAACGTCAGTGTAACGAACCATTATAAATAGGTGTTCGCTGGTGTAAACATTATTAACGCATTTAAAGGTTTTTAAATTAAATGGCTAAAGGTTGCTTGAAATTATGCCAGTTAATGGCACACGACAACAACAATTCACGCAAACTCGGTATAACTGGATTTGCGCGATGAGCATTAAGCCAACAATGACCACTACAAGCAGAAATCATTACTTTCTTATTCGGTTTGAGTAATTGCCTATTTTTTTTATTTTTTTCATTAGCATTCAAATAAAACCAACCATGCGCATTTGTTCGAAAACGTTGTTGTTCAATATCAATTCGCTCAATGGAGTCTAATAAAATGGTTGAATCTGTCGCAATGGGTACAACTAAACCATGATTGAGTTTCATCGATAAATACCAATCATTTATTGATTTTTCATCTTGACCCTTTAACGGCATTTTTAGCCCTTGTTTAGCTGACCAGCTCGCATTTTGCACATCAAGCACTAGTGGCGTTTCAACGTGTAACATTGAATATGCAGTGCGTTTGATATAATGAGGTAAGCTTTGTAATCGCCCCTGAATGAATGCCGCAGATATTGTGGGAGAACGACTCAGTAGGTGAAGTTCTCTTTCGTAAAGTGCATTACAAAGCTCAGCAAAATCAGCTGATTGATAATCTCCTTGTAATAATGAAGTTTGTTCATTCATGAATAATCGAGTGCTTTTTAATACGTTAATGCGTAGAATTTAACCTGAAGTTTAAGCATAACCTATTGTGTGCAAAAGATAAAATAAAGATAATTCTCAGTTTATACAGTGATTCTGCAAAACTTCACGTTAAATAACACCTAAACTCTATGGATATTATATGTTTGAAAAAATAGAAAGTGCTAACGCAAAAATACAAGACCCCATATCACTAGCGCCTGCAGATTTATTAAGACAAGAGATAGATCAAGTGAGTTATGTTTATAACATCATTGTAGATTTCTTTGCTAATTACACCTTTCAATTAATTGGCGCATTCATCATTTTTGCGTTGGGTTATCTGCTCGCAGGCAAAATATCTCAGGTTGTTTTGAACCTGTGTACAAAGCATAAACTTGATATTACATTAAGTCAGTTCTTGGCCAGTACGACCAAAATGCTCATAGTCATAATGATAACAGTTATTTCACTGAGTAAATTAGGGATTAGCGTTACCCCCTTTATTGCGGCTATAGGTGCCGTTTCTCTCGGTGCGGGTCTAGCGCTTCAAGGTTTGTTAGCTAATTATGCCGCTGGATTTAATATCATTATTATTCGTCCATTCGTTGTTGGCGATACAATTACGGTGCAAGGGGTAACTGGCATAGTAAAAGAAGTCTTACTCGCTTATACGATTATTCATGATCAAGACAACGTTTGTATTACGATCCCCAATAAACATATTGTGGGTGAAATTTTACACAACTCAAAGCATGACTCATTATTAGAGTTAACGGTGGGTATCGCCTATAAAGAAGATCCTATCAAAGTGATCACTCTTTTAGAAAAGGTGATCGATAAACTTAACATTGTAGGGGAAGCACGTTTACCACAAATTGGTATCGAAGAATTTGGTGACAGCTCTATTAATATATCAATACGCTTATGGACACCAACGGCTAACTATTATGATGCTAAATTTAGTGCATACAAAGCGATATATCTAGCACTGAAAGAAAACAACATTGAGATCCCGTTCCCACAACGCGATATTCATTTGATCTCTAAACCTTAGCATTTTGGTAATGGACGTCTGACTTTCAATAATGAATTCAAAGGATCGTCACTCTTTCACATCGACTTACAGGGATATACTAATGCCATGAAGGCATGGATGCCTAAGAATGGCCGTCTTGAACATCGTCACTCTTTCACATCCATGTGATCGTGACATTGCCTGCATGGATGCAGGTACTTATGATTTGTCTGGAACAAAAATCATGACCGTTCATCCTGAACATCGTCACTCTTTCACATCCATGTGATCGTGACATACCGTTCATCCTGAACATAAAAAACCACTCAAATGAGTGGTTTTTTTATAGCTATTATAACGAATGAAAATCTGATTTATTTCAAACTATCACTAGGCAGAAGCACGGAATTGACGATAGTCAATGAGTACTTCTAACAACGTGATAGAAAGAAATAAACATAATTTCGTCGTTATTGGCCTTTAACTTCTGAGAGACCGTTAAATATAGCTTTATCACCTAAGTATTCTTCTATACGTAACAATTGGTTGTACTTAGAAACACGGTCACTGCGACAAAGTGAACCGGTTTTAATTTGACCCGCTGCTGTACCTACGGCTAAATCAGCAATAGTCGAGTCTTCAGTTTCACCACTGCGATGAGAAATAACAGCCGTAAAACCAGCGTCTTTCGCCATTTTAATCGCAGCTAACGTTTCCGTTAACGTACCAATTTGGTTGAACTTAATTAAGATAGAGTTACCAATACCGTTTTCAATACCACGCGCTAATATTTTAGTGTTCGTAACGAATAAGTCATCACCAACAATTTGTACTTTATCGCCAAGTAATTTAGTTTGGTAAGCAAAACCGTCCCAATCTGACTCGTCTAAGCCATCTTCAATTGAAACAATGGGGTATTCTTCACAAAGTGTTGCTAAGAAATCAGAAAATTCGTTCGCCGTGAATTGCTTGCCTTCGCCTTTAAGGTCGTAAATGCCTTTGTCTGCATCGTAGAACTCTGATGCTGCACAATCCATCGCTAATGTTACGTCTTTACCTAGCTCATAACCGGCAGCAGAAACCGCTTCTTTAATTACCGCTAAGGCATCAGCGTTTGATGCTAAATCTGGTGCGAAACCACCTTCATCACCAACAGCCGTATTAAGACCTTTAGCAGAGAGCACTTTTTTCAATGCATGAAAGATTTCAGCGCCCATGCGTAATGCTTCACTAAAGTTTTTAGCACTCACTGGTTGAACCATAAATTCTTGAATATCAACGTTGTTATCAGCATGCTCACCACCATTAATGATGTTCATCATAGGTAATGGTAATGAGTAAACACCTGGCGTACCGTTTAAATCAGCAATGTGTTCAAACAATTGCACTTTCTTTTCCATAGCCGCTGCTTTAGCGTTTGCTAATGAAACAGCAAGAATAGCGTTAGCACCGAATTTTTCTTTGTTTTCAGTACCATCTAAATCGATCATAACTTGGTCAATTGTCGCTTGTTCTAAAGCACTTTGGCCAATCAATGCCGTTTGAATGTCGTTGTTTATCGCGGCAACAGCTTTTAATACGCCTTTACCTAAGTAGCGAGACTTATCGCCGTCACGTAATTCTAAAGCTTCACGAGAACCTGTTGATGCGCCAGATGGAGCAGCAGCACGTCCCCAAGCACCTGAGTCTAAAAATACGTCGGCTTCAACGGTTGGATTACCACGAGAGTCCATGATTTCACGCGCAATGATTTTACTAATGTTTGACATTTTTTTTCCTTTAAGTATTACGTTTACGTAAACTAATAAATTAAAATGGTATAAATGAAAACCGCAGCTCAAGGCTACGGTTTTAGTTAAATTGGTTACTTAGTTTGATTGCTGTTTTTGATGCTCAAATGAAGCAGCAATAAAGCTTTCAAATAATGGGTGCCCATCACGCGGCGTTGAATTGAACTCCGGATGGAACTGCCCAGCAATAAACCAAGGATGATCAGGAAGTTCAATCATCTCAACTAATGTTTTATCCGTAGATAACCCCGAGAACACTAAACCTGCTTTGCTTAATTGCTCACGGTAGTTATTATTTACCTCATAACGGTGACGGTGTCTCTCATAAATTGTTTCACTGCCATATACGTCATTTGCCTTGGTACCTTTCACAAGGTGACACAATTGTGACCCTAGGCGCATGGTTCCACCTAAATCTGATTTCTCATGACGGTATTCAATTTGGCCTTCTTCGTCTAACCATTCATTGATTAAACCAATCACTGGATGAGGCGTTTCAGCATTAAATTCAGTACTGTGCGCGTCAGTTAAACCAGCAACATTACGTGCAAAGTCAATCAGCGCTGCTTGCATACCTAAACAAATACCTAAGTAAGGTACTTTGTTTTCACGGGCATATTGTGCGGCTAGAATTTTACCTTCAACCCCTCTTTCACCAAAACCACCAGGAACGAGAATGGCATCTAAATCTTTTAAAAGATCAGTGCCTTTAGATTCAACGTCTTGAGAGTCTACATATTGAATTCTTACTTTCAATTGGTTTTTAATACCCGCATGTTTTAGCGCTTCGTTTACTGATTTGTACGCGTCGGGTAATTCGATATATTTACCGACCATACCAATAACAACTTCACCAACAGGGTTTGCTTCTTGATAAAGCACTTTTTCCCATTCACTTAAATCAGCTTCAGGTGCATCTAAACCAAAACGATTAGTTACAAGTAAATCGGTACCTTGAGCTTTCAATAATGCAGGCACTTTATAAATACTATCGACATCAGGCAAAGAAATAACAGCTTTTGCTTCAACGTTGGTAAACAACGAAATTTTAGCCCTTTCATTGGCAGGAATAACACGGTCACTTCGACAAATGAGAATATCAGGAAGAATACCAATCGAGCGTAATTCTTTTACAGAATGCTGAGTAGGTTTAGTTTTAATTTCGCCAGCAGCGGCAATGTAAGGAACCAGCGTTAAATGCATAAACATTGCACGTTCACGACCCAGTTCAACACCTAATTGACGAATAGCTTCTAAGAAAGGTTGTGATTCTATATCACCAACTGTTCCGCCAATTTCAACCATGGCGATATCATAACCTTCAGCCCCTTCAATAACGCGACGCTTAATGTCATTCGTTATATGTGGAATAACCTGGATCGTTGCGCCCAAAAATTCACCTTTACGCTCACGCGCAAGAATGCCTTGGTAAATACGGCCAGTGGTGAAATTATTACGCTTGGTCATTTTGGTACGAATAAAACGTTCGTAATGACCTAAATCTAAATCTGTTTCCGCGCCATCTTCTGTAACAAAAACCTCACCATGTTGAATTGGGCTCATTGTGCCCGGATCAACGTTAATATAAGGGTCAAGTTTTAGCATGGTTACTTTCAAGCCGCGCGCTTCAAGAATTGCTGCGAGCGATGCCGCTGCAATACCTTTACCAAGAGACGATACAACGCCGCCGGTTACAAAAATATATCTAGTTGTCATGTGATACCAAAAGTCAGAGTGAGCAGGAATTTTGTGTTTTTTGCTTATGTGTTTGGCTAGCTTATTTCGCGAATAAATCTGCGGATAATGAGGTAAGTTTAGTCATGATATTGAAAAACGCACCAACCTAGCTGGACGGGAAAGCATTATACTCAAAACATGCCTAAACGACAATATGATCAACAGATCAATTTTTTGTTTTTAGTAAAATAAATTGGCGTTGGTACTTTTATTAATAAATAGCTACTATATTGTTTTACTTATCCCGTAGGCACTAGAGCATAATTATGACTTCATCTCGTTTAACAGCCGTACTTACCGCAATTGATAACATAAATAGTGAAGACCCTCATCAAACAATCATTGATGGGCATTCACAACCCAACGAATTACTTTACGGGCAATACATGTCGAATTGTATTGAACAGTATTTTCCTCAATCAAATGAATTATTACAAATCGCTGTACGCGCTCAGCATATTAAACGCTGGGACTTAAAGCGTAACGCATTCGCTGAAGGTAAAGCAGGTTATTATCAGTGGCGTATTGAGCAAGGAAGACTTCATGCGCAACTCACTAAATCATTGATGCTCGATAATGGTTACGATGAGACAGAGGCTGAATCAACCGCTTGTATGCTAAGAAAAGAAAAGCTTAAAACGAATAATGATACACAAACCCTAGAAGATGTGGCTTGTTTAGTCTTTTTACAATATTACTTTGATGCTTTTGCCGCAACATACACAGAACAAGACAACGAAGCTAAAATCATTAGGATAGTCAAAAAGACGTGGGGGAAAATGTCAGACCGTGGACACGAAATAGCCCTTTCTTTAACGTTACCTGATCACTTAGCGGCATTAGTGGGTAAGGCTTTAGCTGAATAAGCATTTACAGGTGGTGAACATTTCGCACTTATTTCATGAAATGAAAAAGCTGAAGTTACCATTAATTTGGCTTATTTCCCTCCGAAATAGGTAAACGCCATAAAAAGATAAATGGCCCTGCCACCAAAGCAATAATCGCTATGCGTAATATATTATTATCTAATAAATAACACGACCAGCAAGACGCTAAGACAATAGACGTTAAGGCTATTATCTTAGCGCTTTTTGGAATACTACGTGATGCTTGCCAATGATAAATAAGTGGCCCAAAGACTTTATTGTCCAGTAACATTTTAGACATTCTTGGCGAAGACTTAGCGAAACAAGCCGCCGCAACCAATAGAAACGGTGTGGTAGGTAAAATAGGTAAAACAACACCTAATATGGCAAGACCTACAAACAATATGCCGACAACTTTTAGTAACATCTAAACGCCTTAATACACGCATGATCAAACAGTGATAATAGGGTTAGAGCAAAATTATAGCCGCCAGCCATCATAAAGAAAATGACTTACCCAGATAATTCGGAAACTTTTGATAGCCGCTATTCTCTTCAAATTAACGATCTGTGTTCCAACTAAATAAATATGAACCTAAAGCTAAAGAAAACGCGCTCATGATCAAAAGAGCCATCACGTGATAACTAATATCAGCTAGAGTCGCGCCTTCGGTGATCACTTTTCTCGCGCCCGATACAAGATGGGTTAAGGGGAGAAAATCAGCAAGTACTTTTACTGCATTAGGTGCTCCTTCTAAACTAAACCATACACCAGAAAGCAGCATCATTGGCCACGATGTTAAATTAAGTAAGCCACCAATAAGCTCTTCACTCTTACTCCTACTTGCGACAAGTAAACCTAAAGAAATTAAACTAATAGCACCTAATACAGCAATCATAAAAAGATCAAAATAACTACCAAGCATATAAAAATCAAAAAATAAATTACAGCCAATATAAACAACGCTCGACATAAACATCACAATGAAAATACGTGATACCAATTGTGCTGAGACAAATTCAAAAGCTGAAAGAGGCGTCGCTTTTAAGCGTTTAAGTACTGAGTTTTTCCGATAACGAACAATCACGTAACCGACACCAAACAGGCAACTGAACATCATATTCATACCGAGTATCCCCGGTAAAACCCAATCAACATAACGAATTTTCTTACCGTTAGTTTCTAAACGTTTGAAGTCTGTATGCTGTCCAATAAATATTTTTTCAATCAGGTAACTATTCGGTGAACCTTGATTGACCCAATAACTTTTATCAGAAAAATCAACAAGAAAGTCAATCGCATGTTGTTCTAATTTTAATGTTGCTGAGGATTTGTCTTCGTAATCAATAAACTCAACATAACGTGTCTCTATAAACGTTGATTGAACAGATGCAATATTAACGACCCCCACTTTATAAACGGCTTTACCGTCGCCGGAAAAAACAAAAGACAAACCCACTAACATTAAAATGGGGAACAATAGATTCCAGCCCAGGGAGGACCTATCTCGAAAAAACTCTATATTGCGGGCTCTAAACACCGCAAAAAAACGTTTAAAATTCATCAATACTACTCCCTTAATGAATGGCCGGTTAATTTTAAAAACAAATCATCTAGATTGGGAGATTTCACTTGTAACCCATCTAGTGGAACCTGTGAGGCAATGAGCAAACTTATCGTTTCTTCGACTTGCTTTGTGGAAATTTCGACACGACCATTTTCAATTATCCATTGATTCTTTTCAATCAATGCTTGGGGTACTTGTTCTTTCGGTAAGTAAATAAATACCTTTTGAAAATGCTTAGCAAGTAGTTGATTCGGCGTGCCGCTCTCAATTATTTCCCCCCTGTCCATAATAACCACCTCATCACAAAGCTGCTCTGCTTCATCCATATAATGGGTGGTTAAAATAACCGTTTTGTTTTGGGCTTTAATATTTTTGATCAACTGCCAAAAATTTCGACGCGCTTGAGGGTCAAGCCCAGTCGTTGGCTCATCAAGAAAGATGATTTCTGGATCATTTATTAATGCGAGTGCCAGTAATAATCGTTGACGTTGCCCACCAGACAATAAGCGATTATCTCTCTCTAAAAAGTCTTTTAGATCACATAGCGCAATCAGTTGTTCATGCGGCAGCGTATGATCATAAAACGCAGTAAAGAGATTCAAGGTTTCTTGAACCGTTAAAAAGTCTTGTAGTGCTGTACTTTGAAATTGAATACCAATTTGCTGGCTAATATCTTTACTCATCGCTTTTCCTGAATAAAGTACTTGGCCACTTGTCGGTTTTATAATGCCTTCCATTATTTCAATTGTTGTGGTTTTACCTGCACCGTTGGGTCCTAGCAAACCAAAACAATGCCCTTTAGCAATAGTAAAACTAACGTTGTCAACCGCTTGAACGCCCTTGTAACTTTTAACCAAGTTACTGACTTCAATAACGTAGTTTTTTTGTTCAATGGGTGACTCTTGAACTTGCGTCATAACTTTCCTATCAAGACCTAATGCTGGGTCGTTATTGTAAGGTGATATTTATGAATATTACATAAATAAAAGCAAGAAACACTTCAAATCACAAATGATAATAATTATCATTTGCATTTAAATGATTATTATATTAAATTAAGCTTATCGTAATCTGCAATGCAAAGGAGCTTCATAATGGGGGCACAGCAATATTATATAAATAGAAAAATAACTCATGAAAGTTACCACAGTAGCTGTTACCAAAAAGACAATAATGGAAAGGCAAAAGTTGAATTATCCATCGTATTATTGGAAAAGTTAATATTATCTGGCATGTTACCGGGTAATGAATGTAAGTGTTTAGATGACGCCGCGCGTAAAACTGTGTGGAAATCACTTTTGCAAGGTAGTTTACATGGGGAGCAATCATTATGCCTTTAACTTATTCAGCAAGCGCTCATTCAAAAAGTATAAATAGCGCTATTGCATATTCTAGTGAACTCTATCAAATTGAAGACTGGTTAGGTGTATTAACAAATACTTACGCTAAACATCCCAGTGATGGTTTAGCAAAGGTCATTGCTTATTATTTAACACGCATCATTAAACATGCCGATTTTATGGCATTCGCCAACCAGCCCTGTCATTACTACACGATGCTAAAATTTTGGCGTGAACAGATTCAATAATCTGCAATGCCGCTATGCTGATTGATGCTGAAGAACATATTCAATTAAGGCCTCATTGAGCATTTTTTTGCCGGTTAATTGATGGTTGTGACAAACATCTTCAACTGATTTTTTTTGCAGTATTCGTTCAATTAATAATAATATTCTCGGCTCATAGCCACTTTTACAGTGTATCAAACACCAATAATGAAGTGCGCGAACACAATGGCTAAACTGTCGTTTTTTACTCATAAAATCAGTGATACTGCTAAGTTGATGTGTCGTTAATTTTGGTAAGTTTTTCTGTGGGCAATGATGCAAAACTTGCCAGACGAGTTGAGCCGTTAGCCCTTTATATTCATCCGTGAGTAAATAATCAAAGGAACTGTAAAATTCATTAATAATTTTGCGTTCAAAAAACTGTGCCTTATCACTTATAGCACAAACCACTAGCGCAGAATGTTCACCACTTGCTTTATCTTTTGTAAAGCCGATACGCGCAAGCTGACACCCTTCATTTTGCCAAAAGTTGAGTAATTGTGCATTGGCTCCAAAGCTTGCACCAATAAAATCTACCTGCTGATTTTTAGCAAAAACTTTTAAATATTTCATAAAGTGGTGTCCAAAACCACAGCCATGATATTGCGGATGAATTGCAATACGTAAAATACGTAAGTAGTGATAGCTGAAGCTTTCACTGAAACCGCAATGCGTGAGTAACGACTGTGGTATAAATTGATTTTTCAGTCTACGTTGGTTAGATGCAACCGCTTGAATATCTAGGTTGTTATCACCCCCCTCTTCAAGTAACAAGGCAACACCAACGATGTTACCATAAAGTTTTGCAATAAAAACATGCGCTGTATTGTTATCAAGAATAAGCGCAATATCATTGGGTGACGTTTGGTAATGGGCTGTAACGAGCACTGAAAATACTTGCTTAAATAGCGCGGTATTTCGAATCAGTTCTTCAGATGACAACTGACTAAAGCACAATGACGCTTGCGCATTATTTATGTCCGATAATTCACGCAGTGCAGGTAATTCAGCAAGCTCTGCATTAAGAAGGCAACTATCAAATACAAAAGCCTCTAACGGATCATCGTTGCGCCAGCGAATAGGTTCATGCAGATGAAAACTACGCCACTGCGGCTTTAGCTGCTTTAATTTTTGTTTAAACTTTAACGTAAAGCCACGTCCAGCTCCTTCATATCCATGCACAGTACTTGAGAATACAATCCGCGAGTAACGTACACAAAGCTCAGTTAATAAATAAACAGGGATTGAGGCCGCTTCATCAACCAGTAATAAAGAAAAATGTAACGAGTCACTTTCATGAATAAGCTGATCGATAGCAATGAATTTTATGGATCCAAAACGGTGAGTAATCGATGTCTTACTCGTATTTTCATAAGCGACATTAGCACCAACACCAGCAAAAGAATGCGAAATTTGACGATAAAAAACGGATAACGAAAGCAGATGAGGAGCAGTAATAACGATATTTAACTTTTCATTTCCTTGAGCATGGTTATTTTCAAGTAACTGAACGCAAGCAATTGCCAGCGCAGAGGATTTTCCACGTCCACGATCCGCTGTTAGTACTAAAGGACGATTTCTATGCCCTTGATTTACGTTGATCACTTTCTCAACGGCAACTTGTTGTTCTTCGGTGATACTTTGATACAACAATTCAGGGGGGAACGTCGGTTTTATCATTAAATCGTTTTCGATTATAGGGAACGTTTGGTGGGCACGTTGCTGAACGGTTACTAAATCTTTATTATTGCTTAATTGTTGGTAAAAATACTTTAGCGACAATAGCTTAGTTTTTTCTATTGCTTGCTCTAATGGCTGTTCAAGCCAAAGAAACATCACACCTCCTGCCACCAATGTGCCAGAAAGCGCCGCAAAGGCATCTAAATTGATCGTTCCATCGAGTGGACTTTCGACACAAGAAAACAGGATTTGATTATGCTCACTGCCAAGTTGCTGCGCAAAATGTTTGTTGTCGATAGAAGAAACTAAGCATGGGTGATGACTAAACACCAATAAACCATCTGTTTTATGTGTTTTATCATTTATTTGAAGCAACGTTTTTACCCAAAAAACATCACCAACAAGCAGCACTAATTGTCGTTCAAACGTTGTTAATGCCTGACATTGTAATTGTTCAAGCCATGTGGAGAAATTACGGTCAGGCATAATGGTGGCTTGGTGTTAATAAAACTAAAGTTTAATCAGTCTATCAATGTGCTATCACAATGCAAACAGATATATTTTTTAAGCGCTCTTTTTCTTACCTAATCTACCCTATCGAAAAATAAAGAGACGATTAATCAATTTTATTGAAATTTCTTCAGTTGTTGCCTATCTTCAAATTAATCCTTTTTAATAGATATAATTAACCGTGAGACAAATGCGATAATGTCAGATGAATATAAAACAGATGATGGCGAAGAGAAGTACGACAAAGACCTCGCTTCTGGCACAAAAGCAGAAAAAAATACGCAGGTACGTAAACGTATTGATGACTTATTGGAAAAAAAACGCCTTCGCGAAGCGTTAGATGACTGCGATGACTGGGAAATTTAATAATAGATTAATCTTAACGAGATCAAACTACGTGCATCATTTCTTTTAATCAAATAAAAATTTCATGCTATTATCTTAATTACTTATTCTACTTCTTATCATTAAATTTACCGCTATGACATTATTTGAAAAGTTACGCTGCTTATTTACCTTTGGTCAAGGCGTTGCCTTACCACTTCCTGATATTTCTTCACAAACAAACCCAATACAATTATTTGGTCAATGGTTTAATGACGCTAATAAGTCAGGTATTTTACTCCCTGAGTCGATGTCGGTCAGTAGCTGTGATAAACATGGGCAACCTAGCTCTCGCATGGTGTTATTGAAACAGTTTGATGAAGACGGTTTCGTTTTTTATACCAACTACGCGAGTAGAAAAAGCCAAGATTTAACAGAGAATCATAAAATCGCTTTATTATTTCATTGGAATGTTTTACAACGCCAGGTTCGCATTGAAGGTGTCGTAGAAAAAGTCACTCGGGAACAGTCTGAAAAATATTTTCATAGCCGAGACCGTGGTAGCCAAATTGGTGCATGGGCGTCAAAACAAAGTTCACCCCTTGCCAATAAAGAAGCATTAAAAAAACAAGAAATTTATTACACTGAAAAATTTGCAGGGCAACCAGTTCCCTTACCTGAATTTTGGGGTGGCTGGAGAATAAAGCCTCATTACATTGAGTTCTGGCAAGGCCGAGCTAATCGTTTGCATGACCGTATTTGTTTTGAGTTAGCACAAGTTCATCAAGAACCGGAACAAAAAACTAAAATAGACCATAATAATTTATGGCGTCAATTTAAATTAAATCCTTAAATTCCATAATTTTATGTATTTACTCGCCTTAAAATAAAATTTTTAACCTTCTGCATTTGCTGTTATGGTGAGCCCTTAAATTTAGAGGGTTTACCTGTTGAAAATCATTTTAGTGCTCAATAAAGCCATCATCACTTTCTTTTTATTCTCATTATTTAGCGTTAAACTGTTAGCAAATCATACCGATATCACCGTAGGCCTTGAACCATTTCCACCTTTAGTTAATGAAGATGGCAGTGGTTTTGTGATTAATATGCTTAACGGGCTAAAAGAAAATTCAACACTAAATTTTAATTTTCAAATAATGACTTATGCTCGCGCCAAAAAAGAATTAAAAAATCAGCGTATTGATATGGTTGGTTTAACCCCTAAAGATAGTGAAACACAAAAATTTTATCAATATGCACAAGAGTTAGTATGGCACTTCGACACAACTGTTGACCTTTATTCTACTTCACCTACACATTTTAACCTCGATGACTTACCTAACAAAAGTATTGGTACGCTTATTGGCAATGCAGACTTTTTTAGTGAATTAGCAAAGGTTCCTATAGAAAAATTCATTGAAGTCAGTAGCTTAACTCAACTAATTATGATGATGGCTCGCGGCAGGATAAAAGTGGTCCTCTTTGAGCGCGTCGCAATGATGTCTACCATTAATAAACTACAAAGTGAGCTTAATTCTGAAGTACCAACTGAATTAAATTCATCACAATGCCCACAAAAAATTTATTATAAGAAGTTTAAACTCATTGCGGCAAGTCTAGCGGTCGCCAAAAATGAAGCGGGGGATCAACTCAAAAAACAGCTAGATGAATTATTAGCTACAAATACGCTCCCATACTTTACAAAAATAGCACCTTATGCAGAACTACCCGATAGTGGCGTTATTGAGTAAGACTTAATCAGCTGGCATAAAAACGGGAAGCAAAGCTTCCCGTTAATCATTATTTACCCATTTTTATTTTCTCTATCTACCCAACTAAAGCGAGTAAAATACCTGCAGCAACTGCTGAACCAAGCACACCTGCCACATTTGGACCCATAGCATGCATCAATAAGAAGTTGTGAGGATTCGCTTCTAAGCCAACTTTGTTGGCAACACGAGCGGCCATAGGAACCGCTGACACACCTGCAGCGCCAATCAGTGGATTGATAGGCGTTGATGATAACTTATTCATTAACTTAGCCATTAATACCCCCGAAGCGGTACCAATTGAGAACGCCACAGCACCTAAACCTAAAATACCTAAAGTTTCTACGTTTAAGAAGGCTTCAGCACTTAATTTAGAACCTACCCCTAAACCTAAAAATATCGTGGTGATATTAATCAGTTCGTTCTGAGCCGTTGAACTTAAACGGTCAACCACACCACATTCACGCATCAAATTACCTAAACAAAACATCCCGACTAAAGGTGTTGCCGAGGGTAAAAAGAAAATCGCCATCAATAATACCCCTAATGGGAATACTATCTTTTCAATTTTGGTTACTGGGCGTAATTGCGCCATTTCAATTTTACGTTCTTTCTCAGTCGTTAATGCTCTCATTATTGGTGGTTGAATAATGGGTACTAATGCCATATACGAATAGGCAGCAACCGCAATAGCGCCTAATAATTCAGGGGCTAATTTTGATGCTAAGAAAATTGCAGTAGGACCGTCGGCACCACCAATTATAGCGATGGCTGATGCATCTTTAAGTGTAAATTCAATACCTGGTACATAGTTCAAGGCAATGGCACCAAATAAGGTCGCAAAAATACCAAACTGAGCGGCGGCGCCTAACAACAACGTTTTAGGGTTAGCGATTAATGCGCCAAAGTCGGTCATTGCACCAACGCCCATAAAGATAATTAACGGAAATATCCCGGTATCAATCCCCGCATAATAAATAAAATGTAATAAACCGCCAACTTCTGAAAATCCCGCTAAAGGAATATTCGTTAATATGGCACCAAAGCCCATTGGAAGCAGTAATAACGGTTCAAATTTACGTGCAATCGCCAGATAAAGTAATAGGCAACCGACTATCATCATGATCACCTGACCCGACTCAAAGTTAGCTAAGCCTGTCGACAACCAAAGTTTATTTAATGAATCCATTTTATCTATCCTAAGCTCAATAAAGCTTGGCCAACGGTAACCGAATCGCCTTCTTTAATATGTAATGAAGTAATAGTGCCTGCATTAACGGCGCGAATTTCAGTTTCCATTTTCATGGCTTCCATAATGATCACAACTTCACCGGCTTCAACTTCATCACCTTCATTAACGATCACTTTAAAGATGTTACCTGCAAGTGGTGCGTTTAAGGCTTCACCCGCTGAAACTGATGCGGGTTTTTTCATTGCTTCATTAACCGAGGGCTGCGTTATTTGAGTAATGTCGCCACCAGGAGCAACAACCACATCAAAGACTTTACCATCAACACTTACCGCATAGCTTTCTGGTGGCGTTGAACTTTTTGCTGGCGAAGAAGCTGCTGGTGCTTCCTCAATACTTGGCACGGGTTCAAACGCATCAGGGTTATTTCTATTTTCTAAAAACTTCAATCCTATTTGCGGGAAGAGAGCGTAAGTTAGTACGTCGTCAATCATTTCATCTGCTAAGTTGATGTTTTTTTCTTTAGCAAGCGCTTTAAGCTCTGCTGTTAAGTTATCAACTTCAGGATTAATTAAATCAGCAGGACGACATGTAATCGCTTGTGCGCCATCTAAAACGCGTGCTTGTAGTTCTGCGTTAACTTTATCAGCTGTTGCGCCATATTCGCCTTTAAGCACACCTGCCGTTTCTTTAGTGATGGTCTTGTAACGTTCACCCGTTAAAACATTCAATACGGCTTGCGTACCGACAATTTGTGAAGTTGGCGTTACAAGAGGGATATAACCTAAATCTTTTCTTACCTTTGGAATTTCAGTTAACACTTCATCTAATTTGTCAGCAGCCCCTTGTTCTTTCAACTGCATTTCCATATTCGTTAACATACCACCAGGCACTTGCGCGAGGAGAATACGAGCATCGATACCTTTTAAGCTGCCTTCAAATTTGGCATATTTTTTACGCACATCGCGAAAATACGTAGCAACTTCTGCAAGCTTAACCATGTCTAAACCCGTATCACGTTCAGTGCCTTCTACAATCGCTACAACAGTTTCTGTTGGCGAATGGCCGTAAGTCATGCTCATTGACGAAATAGCCGTGTCGACAACATCAATGTCCGCATCAATGGCCTTCATTTGTGTGGCAAGGCTTAAGCCCGTAGTCGCATGACAATGCAAGGCAATAGGTAATGAAACGGTTTCTTTCAATCTACCTATCAACTCAGCGGCATCATAAGGTTTTAATAAACCTGACATATCTTTAATACATAATGAGTGTGCGCCCATGTCTTCTAACTGCTTGGCCATCGTTAACCAGCCATCAAGCGTATGCACAGGGCTTTCTGTGTAGCTTAATGTACCTTGGGCATGTGCACCGACTTTAACTGCCGATTTAATCGCTGTTTCTAAATTACGTACATCATTCATTGCGTCGAAAATACGGAACACATCAATACCGTTAATATAAGCACGCTCTACAAACTTTTCGACCACATCATCGGCATAATGTCGGTAGCCCAAAATATTTTGGCCACGAAATAACATTTGTTGCTTGGTGTTAGGCATCGCTTTTTTTAATGCACGTAAACGTTCCCAAGGATCTTCACCTAAATAACGAATACAGGAATCAAAAGTAGCCCCCCCCCATGACTCAATTGACCAAAAACCTATTTCATCAAGTTTTGGTGCAATGGGTAGCATATCCTCAAGACGTAAACGAGTGGCGAGTAGTGATTGATGACCATCTCTTAAGACAACCTCTGTAATACCTAATGGCTTTGTCATGAGTTTATTCCTATTTAGTTTTATGGGTGCTTGAGTGTTGATTATGTTGCTGACGATATTGCGTTACAGCAGACGTAATTGCCGCGACCACTTTCGGTGAAATACCATCAACATTTTTTTTTATTTTTTGATTTGATCTTGTAGGTTTTGCTTGGATAACGGCGTCTGGAAATTTTATGGCTAATCGTTTTAAAACCACATTAATAAAAACAATCATCAGGCTTAAAAAGGTAAAGACGAATACCATGCCAGCAAACATCAACGTGCCTGCTTCTACAAATAAATGGTGTAAGTGTTCCATCAACAATCTCATTCAAACAAAAAAGTGTAATTAGAATAATCACTCCAATGCCTAAAAAGCAAACTAAATTTTGCTGTTTCAGAAAAATAATTTAGTGTCAATATCGATTAGAGTAAATATTCAGTATTTTTGCATCTATATCTACGTAAAACTGCATACATACTATATTGTATACAATATGCTTATGTACTCATGCTGAGCTGGCGAGTTGAAATCACTTATAATATACAATATACAAATAGGTTTTGTTTATTCTTATTATGTGAATAAATATATAATGGGTGCATATTTAATAACTTTAGTGTCTATTTCACACCAGTAGTCCCGTTATTTTATGGCTTTATTTTAAGCGCCTAATGGTTGTTTTTTACCCAGCTCTTTAGCGAGTTTTGTCGCTTGTTTGCAGACTAAAGCATAAATAGAGAGTTGTGGATTCGTGCCAATAGAGGTTGGAAAAACTGACCCATCAAAGACCCATAAATTGTCTAAATAATGATATTTACAATGACTATCAACTAAACAAACCTCTTTGTTTTCTCCCATCGCAAGCCCCCCCATAACATGCGCACTACCTACTAAGTTATTACTGACTTTATGTTCAAGGTGAGTAAAACCTTTCTTAAATGATTCATAGCTTTCAAACCACTGTCCATGTTGGTGTGCTGGGCGTACTTTTTTTGCACCCGCTGCAAATTGCACTTCAGCCATAGATAAATAAGCACGTTTTATTCCATCAAATAGGTAATCATTCATTGGATAATCAACTATGGGGCTACCGTTATCTGCAAGCGTTATACTGGCACCTTCACTGTCATCATCAAAACCATCACGTAATAGGGCTAACATTGCATGGGTATTATTAAGCTTCGCCATATCGGCAACATGGCTATTCCCATGTCCCATTAACATAATCGATGAAATAGCGGGGTGCAATGGTGGCACTTCCAACTTATAACCTAATGGGCCTGTCGTACCATTTTTCCATTGAAAATGATCGCTATAAATAGATTGTGGTGCACCATAAAATGGGGATATTTCTTTATCAAACTGTGCAAACGAAAAAACAGTTGGATGAAGAAATGTTCGTTTACCAATCCGCTTATTGGGATCAGGGGCGTTTGAACGTAACATCAATGCAGGACCATTAATGGCTCCACCTGCTAAAATAATATACGGTGCTTTTGCTATAATTTTTTTCGACGTTTTTTGTTTATGCTCATCATAAGCAATGCATTCAACACCCGTTACTTTATTATTTTTGATCAGTAAGCGTTCGACTCTTGCTTGGTAGAGCAATGTAGCACCATGTTCTAGGGCATCGGGGATCGTTGTAACTAACATTGATTGCTTAGCATTAGTTGGGCAGCCCATTCCACAATAACCTAAATTCCAGCATCCTTTCACGTTACGTGGAATAGCTTTCCATGGAATGTTGAGTTTTTCACAGCCTTCTTTTAGTACGGTATTATTTTCATTAACGCCATGCCATGGCGTGATGTTTAAACGTTTTTCCATTTGTTCAAACCAAGGGATCATATCGCTGTGGCTGCAGCCTTGAACTTGAAAGGTCTTTTGCCAATAATCCAATGTTGGAGAAGGGGTTCTAAAGCTTGATGTCCAATTGATCACCGTCGTGCCACCTACACAACGCCCTTGTAAAATACCAATGCCGCCATCTTTTGTGGCTCTACCTGCACTTTCTTGATATAAATCAGCATACGCTTTTTGTTCATCCATTTTGAAATCACGTGTCGATTTTAATGGTCCTTCTTCAATCATTAACACTTTTAGCCCTGCTTGAGCCAATATTTCTGCACTGGTGCCTCCACCAGCCCCCGTACCAATAATAATAACGTCGGCACTTATATCATCAGCTTCAAGCTGATTAGCATTAATGGTTTGCTTAACGATAGCTTTTTTAGCGGAGTACGGATCGCTAATACCACGAATTTCAGAGACTATTTTCACGTTTTACTCCTGCGGCGGGTATATTTTAGGCGGGCCTGAGTAACCCGCTTGTAAAAAATTTTCTGGTTGAGTATACCAATTCATCGTGATCAACTTGCACAAAGCGGCATAGCCTGTTCGTTTTAATGCAAATAGACTATGCTTCCAATCGTCAAGAAAACGTTCAATGTGATCCGTTGATGCTGTAGACCAATCATTACTTGGCCCACCAGCGAAGTATCGCAAAGTAGAAGAACCTAATAGATCAAATAGTTGCTGTAGTTGTTTTTTAGAATGCTCACCTAATGATAAAATTTGTTGATCAATGGCTCGCAGTAATCGCTGTTCCGCTTCTTTTTCTAAGCTACCGGGATAGTTAGCTTTTAAGACTATTGGGGCAAGCGCTAATAACAATTCAGTATCAGAAACACTGAGAAAATCTAATTTTGGTGAATTGTTTTTACTCGATTTTACCCGGGTAAAAGCAGACAAGCTGCTGCCAACGAGCAAGACTGCACCTCCCAGTAAACCGACTTTAAAAAAATCTCTACGACTGGCTTTCACAAAAACACCACAAATTATATAAGTGACACCAACTGGTATTACCTGTTAACTAATAATGAAAAGATAAAGGATAATGACAACAAAGTCTAGAAGCTTGTAATGCCCACTCTTTATTGTCGTCCTATTGTAGAGAAACTTTTTGACCCATCATCACGGTTTCATTAGCTTCAACGACATGTGTGTTGGTATTTGCTGCTTCTACACACACAAATTCATTTTCAGCACCGTCGTGAAGATCCTTCATGTTTTTCGCCAGTGCAACACCGGGATTCCATAATACCCATTGCTGACAATTCGTTGATGAAACATTAATCGTTCTTTGCCATTGCTTATCTTCAATGGAACAAGCCTTGTTAGCGTAATAAACACGGTCAATTTCACCCACACAATCAGCTAAAGGAGCCAATTGTTGTTCTTTACCTGTGACTTTATCATCAAATGGAAAGTCTGCGAGCGATGAAATTTGAGCATTTTCTGGATGACTCACGGCGAAGTAACTGTGCAATGCCCCTGAATATTCAAACGCTACCGATGATAAATTACTGATAAATAATTTCTGTTCAAAGCCGGTCGAAAAAATAAGTACTTGCTTAAGTTGATAGTGATGAGGCCAAAGTGTGTGTTCATCTTTTCCCGATAAAAACAACGTCACGTCGACATTTTCTTTGTTGATGTTCACTTCGCCTAATTGCCAACTACGTTGACGAGCAAAACCATGGTTTCCAGCTGTTTCACCACTTGGCGCTTGATAAGGACCAAACCAAGGCCAACATAAAGGAATACCCCCTCTAATAGGCGTTCCTTGCGCAAATATTGCGTCATTACTTAGCCAAAATACGGGTTGTTGATTAACAGGCTGCCACGCAAGCACTTGTCCTGCGTATAAACTTATTTTGGCCGTACAAGTTTGGTGGGTGATTTCCAACGTATTCATTTGGTCTGTTCGCGCAACGTGCTTAATTTGACCGAATTCGTTTTCTGCAATAATGGATGTCATACAATCTCAAAGGTTTGCTATAAAATAATTAAGGGAATCATAAAATAACCCACCAAAGGATGATAGCTTAAAAGTATTCTACGATAAGATCTTAACCGTATTACAAATAAAAAAGCGCTAAACGAATGTACGTTGAGCGCTTTTGATTAGGTGTAAATGGAAAAGTAAACGTAAACGTTACTTAGTGTAACCTCTTGGCATTTCACTCTCAGTGGTATAGCGTTTACGCAACTCGTCTTGGCGACTCTGCGTTGAATACTCTTTACCGTCTATCCACATTTTATCAACCTTCGTACTCAACTCGAATGGATCCGCGCTCCATAAGACCAAGTCAGCTTTTTTACCAACAGCGATACGCCCTGCATTAATATTGAAAGCATCGGCAACGTTTGCTGTAACAGCCGCAAGTGCCTGCTCTTTCGTTAAACCATTGGCTATTGCATTGCCTGCTTCAAAACGCAATTGGTACAAGTTATGCGCATCATGTATTGCTAGCGCAACATTGATACCTGCTTGCGTTAATTTCGCCGTATTTTTAAGTGAAGAATGTAGCGAATCAAAACTACTTGGTAAGTTATCTAAAGCGCCGAAGATAACCGGTACTTTCGCTGCGGCTATTTGCTCTGCGATCAATATCGCATCTGCGCCGCCTGCGATGACTAAATCAAGGTTAAATTCAGCTTTCAGTTTTAATAATTCAAGTAAATCAGTAGCGCGGTCAGCATAAGCAACAAGTGGTTTGTCACCCGCTAATATGGCATTAATGATTTTTTCATCACGCTTTAGCGCTTTAGGTGTTTTTTTCTTGTCGTCCGCTTTTTTATCTTTTTTCGCTTCTTTCGCTTCTTTCGCTTCTTTAGCATCTTCAGCTGCTTTCGTTAATGCTTTCTGCGCATCTTCAAGCTTGTAACGTAACTTTTGTAAGTTCAAAGCACGTGAACCACTACTCTTTGCACCTAAATCAATAATAACTGCATTTTCTTTGATATAAACACTGTCGAACTCACCAGACAAGTCGGTAACAAAGGTTTGTCCTTTAAACATACTTTCGCCGCCACTAGGCACGGTAACGTTACTCGTAATTCCGCCTTTACGCGTATAAGGCACCACGGTTGAGCGTGGGTTAAAAGCCAGTGAAGCATCAAAAGTAATGTCTGCTTTTTTGTCACTTGCATCACGGGTTCTTGACACGGCATTAACTTCAACTAAGCCTAATGTATTCATTGAACCAATTAGGCCGGGTGTTAATATTTTACCCATGGCATCAAAAACAACATCAGCATTAATCTTTTCAGGGTTTATCGCAATAATCTTGCCGTTATCAATAACCACTGTCGCGTTAGTTAAAACGCCCTGCTCGGTAACGGTATGAATGGTTGCATTTGTGATCGCTAAACTTTCTGCATTGACGCTGCAAACGCTAGCCAAAGCAAGTGCAACTAATGAGGCTTTAAATAGTGTAATGTTCTTCATGATTATTCCCCTCCCTTTTCAGGTGAAGCAGGTGCTTCAGCTTGGCCTAACATAAAGTCACTTTTTGCTTGGTATTTATCGTCAAAGCGATCATAAACTTTTGCACCATCAACAAATACTTGCTCTGCTTGTGCATAAACACTAAAAGGGCTTTGATTCCACAGCACAACATCCGCATTTTTACCTGCTTCTAAGCTACCCGTTTTATCATCAATACCTAAGGATTTAGCAGCGTTCAACGTGATCCAGCGAATAGCCTCTGCTGGTTTTAAAGTAAAACCATTTTCATTAGCACGAAACATCACTTTTCCTGCTTCTTGGTTCAAGCGTTGAATGGTACTGCTCGAATCTGAGTGAACCACCGCACAAGAATTTTTCACCGCATTAACGACCGCTACGTTTTCATGGATCATGTCGTAGGCTTCCATTTTGAATCCCCACCAATCAGGCCACATGGCTGCACAATTACCATTTTCAGCTAATAAGTCAGCAACTTTGTAAGCTTCAATCGCGTGATGAAAAGTGCCTGATTTGTAATTAAACTCTTTACCAAGATCTATCATCATGGCCATTTCTTCGGCTTTATAACAATGATTATGAATTAAAATTTCCCCATCAAGTACGCCACGAAGGGTATCAAGTTCTAAATCTCGTGCTGGCGCTAATGGGTTTTTACCTGCTTCGTAATCACGGTCATATTTTTCCCAAGCACGTTTATACTCAGTCGCTTCTGCCCAAGCCATACGATAACCCGCCATATTACCCATACGAGTAGAAGGTAAAATCTTACGGCTACCATAAACACGCTTCGGGTTTTCACCACAAGCCATTTTCAAACCATAGGGTGCTTGTGGAAATTTCATCCCTTGCATCGTATGGCTTGAAACATTGCGAAGGGTTACCCCACGCCCCCCAAATAAATTCGCTGAACCAGGTAAAATTTGAAGTGTTGTTACACCACCAGCACGGGCGGCATTAAACCCTGGATCTTGTGGCCAAATACTGTGTTCAGACCAAACTTCTGAAGTATTGGGTGAACTCATTTCATTACCGTCAGCATGAGATTCAGCTGACGGGCTTGGATAAACCCCTAAATGTGAATGCACATCAATCACACCAGGCGTTACCCATTTACCCGTACCGTCAATTTCCACAGCACCAGCGAGTGATAAGTTTTTTCCTACTTGAGAAATTTTACCGTCAGTCATCAACACATCAGCGTTATCAATACGTTCGCCATTACCAATCAATACCGTAGTATTTTTGATCAAGGTTGTTTGTTTAGGCAAGGGTTGATAAGTACTCGGATAAGGGTTTTTATTGATGCCCGCTTTGGGGTCTTGTTGCGCAGACTGTAAACAGCCAGATAGTGCTAGCGATACGCTAACCGCCAACAACGTTGGGGCAATGGTTTGCTTGATATGCATGAAATGCTTCCTGTGCGGATTATTATTTTTGGAGTTAATGGTCAACAATAAGATGATTCAATGAATACAGCAAGTGAAGTGCAGGTAATTACGTTAAATGGTTATACATATACGTTGAATGGAGTCAGACGCTTACATAAAGCATGGGGCTTATTGACGAGGTTTGTTTACAGCTCGAAATCACCAAAATCGAGATCGGTTGATGTCTCTACTTTATTTTTCGATTGAGGGTCAAGTAATGAAGGCTGCAGATCTGTGACTTTGAACTCTGCGACTTTTATTTTAGGAAGGGCATTTTTGCGTTTTTTACGTTGCTGGCAACGCTTAACGACTTTTTGCTTGTCGTCAGATTTTAGGTTTATCCAACTTTGACGTTCTGCACGCGAACGATAACAGCCAAGGCAGTTACCTTTTTCATCAGATTGGCAAATACCCACACAGGGGCTAGGAACATCAAAAAATTCTAATTGCATATAAAACCTTTGGCCAAACGTAAAAAGCCTATACCGTAACTATAGCGTATAGGTTTGAACATATTAGTCTAATTTATCTGTAGCAATATGATAGTCTGGATCTTCAATCACATTGATTTCAACTAAGCTACCGGCTTTCGTTAATAACTTCGTACACTCCATGCTTAAATGTCTTAAATGCATGGTCTTACCGCGTGACAAGTAGCGTTCCGCTAACGTGTCAATCGCTTCAATTGCAGAATGGTCAACAACGCGTGAATTTTTAAATTCAACAATAATATCGCTACTTTTTTCATCCATATCAAACTGCTCTAAAAAGTTTGAAACCGAACCAAAAAATAGTGGCCCCTTCACATCATAAACTGTTGAGCCATGTTCATTGGTTGAACGATGCACCGTAACGTGTTTTGCGTGTTCCCAAGCAAACACGAGCGCTGAAACAATCACGCCAACCACAACAGCAATAGCCAGGTCTGAATAAACAGTAACACCCGAGACAAGAATTATCACAAAGGCATCGGCCTTAGGCACCTTACCTAGAATACGAAAGCTAGACCATTCAAAAGTACCAATAACCACAATAAACATCACACCCACTAAAGCCGCCAGCGGTATTTGTTCAATTAAGCCTGATGCAAATAAAATAAAGCCAAGTAATGCTAATGCCGCCGTAATACCTGATGCTCGGCCACGGCCGCCTGAATTTACGTTGATCATAGATTGACCAATCATCGCACAACCACCCATCGCCCCAAAAAAACCACAAGCGGTATTCGCAGCGCCTTGCGCAATACATTCTTTATTACCACGACCACGAGTGCCGGTTAATTCATCAATAAGCGTTAGCGTTAATAAAGACTCAATCAAACCGATTGCCGCCAGCACGATAGCGAATGGAAAAATAATTTTTAACATGGCTAAATCAAAAGGAACGCTAGGAATACTAAAAGTTGGTAAACCACCGGCGATAGAAGCAACATCACCGACTAATTTTGTGTCAAGGTCGACACCAAACACTAATAACGTTACCACCACAATAGCAACCAGTGTTGAAGGTACCGCTTTGGTTAACTTAGGAAAAAAGTGAATAATCGCCATGGTTAACAGTATTAACCCTGCCATGTTATAAAGTGGCGTGCCTTGCATCCATTCTAATTCACCTGCTTCATTGGTGATTTTAAATTGCCCTAGCTGTGCTAAAAATATAACAATCGCTAGACCATTAACAAACCCGAGCATAACAGGATGAGGGACTAAGCGAATAAACTTACCCAGTTTAAAAATACCCGCGAGTATTTGCAGCACCCCTGTGAGCACAACCGTAGCAAATAAATATTCAACACCATGAATAGCCACTAAACTGACCATAACAACAGCCATAGCACCCGTGGCGCCAGAAATCATGCCTGGGCGACCGCCAAAAATAGAGGTAATTAAGCCCACCATAAAAGCTGCATATAAACCAACAAGAGGGTCAACACCTGCAACAAAAGCAAAAGCTACAGCTTCAGGCACTAAGGCTAAGGCGACGGTTAACCCTGAAAGAACATCATTCTTCAGGTTAGAAACTTTACTGGCATGTAATTCGAACATTGCACTCTCATTTTATGGGTGTGGGGTATTACCGAACGACTTCCTAATAATAGGAAAATTTAACAAGAAGCGTTAATTGACTTATTTGAGGGAATATCAAGGTAAAAGCGCGCGAATACTATAGATTTACAGGGGAAATGTCAATAACAAGCCTACTATCTACGCGTTATTGACGTTATTTACATACTATTTATTGGTGGAAGACTTAAAACGTTTAATGAGATTTTGGCTAGAGGCTGACAACATTGATGCTTCGCCACCATTCATTACTGATAAAACACTATTGCCTAGCTGTTTTCCTAGTTCAACGCCCCATTGGTCAAAAGAATTTAACTGCCAAATAACCCCTTGAACAAAAATTTTATGCTCATAAAGTGCTAGCGTAGCCCCTAAGTTTTCAGGCGTCATGTCTGCAAGTAATAAGGTGTTACTGGGTGTGTTGCCTTTCATGGTTTTATGAGGGGCAAGTCGAAATATTTCTTCGGCGGTTATACCCGCATCATTCATTTCGCCTTCAACCTCCGCTAATGTCTTTCCTCGCATTAACGCTTCACTTTGTGCAAAACAATTAGCCACTAACACTTGATGATGCTCAGGTAAGTGACTGGTGCCTTTTAAGCAAACAATAAAGTCAGTAGGAATAATATCGTCACTTTGATGCATTAATTGCATAAAAGCATGTTGACCATTGGTGCCTTCTTGGCCAAAAACGGTTGGGGCTGTTTGCCAAGCGAGCTTCTCACCAGCATTCGACACTGACTTACCATTACTTTCCATATCCGTTTGCTGTAAATAACCCGGTAAGGCTCTAAGCGAATGGTCATAGGGTAAAATAGCTAAGCTTGAATACTGCAAAGCATTACGATTCCAAATACCCAGCAATGCCATTAGCACCGGCATGTTATTTTCAAACGGTGTTGTTTGAAAGTGTAGGTCCATTTCATAAGCGCCCTGCTTGAGCTTATTGAAATTTTCGTTACCAATCACTAGTGCCAAGGGTAAACCAACCGCAGACCAAAGTGAAAAACGGCCCCCGACCCAATCCCACATGGGCAATATATTTTTTGCTAACACGCCAAATTCAGTCGCTTTAACAATATTAGTGCTGACCGCAAACCATTGTTTTTCAATAACACTAGGGTCTACAGAGTGCTTAAGCATCCAATGTTTAACCGCGCGTGCATTTAATAATGTTTCTTGGGTGGTAAAGGTTTTAGAAATAACAACGACCAGGGTGGTATGAGCAGTTAGTTTAGCTAACTTTTCTTCAACCGCAGCGCCGTCAACATTAGCGATAACATGGGCATTTATTCCCGTGGTATGAAACGTATTTAACGCAGAAAGTGCCACCTTAATGCCGTAATATGAGCCACCAATACCAATGGCAATAACATCAGTAAACTTGTCACCCGACGCTGATAATAACGCCCCACTGCTCACATCATCAACAATGTTGGCCATGTGCTGCTCGGTTGCGATAACTTCGTCAGCTTCAGCGCCTAACACTTCTTTTTTAATGTTGTTGGGAGCGCGAAGCACACTATGCAGTACCGCACGATTTTCAGTGTTATTGATTATTTCACCAGAAAATTGCGCGTTAATTTTTTCGGTTAAATTTGACGTTTCAGCCAGTTCAAAAAGCTGACTAAGTTCTTTATCCGTAATATTTTGCTTAGCGTAATCAAGATACAAGCCTTTCGAACTTGTTGAAAAATTATCGGCTCGTTTTTCATCTGTAAATAACGAACGTATCGTGCGTGATGTAGTTTGAGCGGCTAATTGTTTTAGAGCGGTGATATCCATATGATTACTTTTGTTATGACTCGTTATTTTGTGAGGATAAAAAGGGGACTACAATATAAAGAAGATGCTGAATTACGCCAGCATCTCTTCAAATTTATAACTTATTTCATCATTTCAGCTAAATAGGCTCTGAAATCATCACCCAATTCAGGATGACGTAAACCATACTCAACATTGGCTTTCATGTAACCCAGCTTAGAACCACAATCGTGTGATTTACCTGTCATATGAAACGCTTCAACCTTTTCTCTTTCCATTAACATGGCAATAGCATCTGTTAACTGAATTTCATCACCGGCACCGGGAGGCGTTAATTTCAATAAATCCCATATTTTTTCAGACAGGACATAACGGCCCACTACCGCTAGGTTTGATGGTGCGTCTTCAACCGCTGGCTTTTCAACAATTGCGGTCATGGTTTTTGACTCACCCGGGGCTAGCTCTTCGCCACCGCAGTCAACCACACCATAACTACTGACTTTTTCCATAGGAACAGGCTCTACCATTATCTGGCTATAGCCGCCTACTTCATTATATCGCGTTAACATAGCGGCTAGATTTTCTGTTTTCAAATCTGCTGAAACATCGTCTAAAATAACATCAGGCAGCACAACAACAAAAGGTTCATTACCAATAATAGGACGTGCCTTTAATACCGCATGCCCAAGGCCTTTTGCTTCACCTTGACGCACATGCAATATAGTGACGTCTTTCGGACAAATCGCTTGAATTTCATCAAGTAACTGACGTTTCACACGATTTTCTAGTGTTGTTTCAAGTTCAAAAGATTTGTCAAAATGATTTTCAATGGCATTTTTTGAAGAATGGGTAACCAAAACAATTTCTTTAATACCGGCAGCCACACATTCATTCACAATATGTTGGATCATGGGTTTGTCAACAATTGGCAGCATTTCTTTGGGAATTGCTTTAGTTGCTGGCAACATACGAGTACCAAGACCCGCTACGGGAATTACCGCTTTTGTTATTTTATTTGTCATTTTCGTCCCTAAATTTTTACGATATGTAATATTAAAGGGACTTTTAGCAATTGTCACGATGAAATAATCATTTCCCCCTCCAACAAATAAAAAATGACATCAATTGATGTCATTTTTATCGTAAAAAGATTGCAGCCTGATATTATTTACTTTTTGTAGAACTCTCTATACCAGCTAATAAATTCAGCAACACCTTTGGCGACAGATACTTGTGATTTGTAACCTGCAGCATCAAATAAGTCATCAACTTCTGCATAGGTTTGATAAACATCACCCGCTTGCATTTCACGAAAGTTTTTCGTAGCTTCAATGCCCAGTTCATCTTCAATGGCCTTAACAAAGCCCATCAAATTAATAGGTGAACCATGGCCGATGTTATAAATAGCATAAGGTGCAGAACTAGAAGCAGCAGAACTACTTTCCACTTTCCAAGTAGAATCACGCACTGGAGCAACATCAGCAATGCGAACAATACCTTCAACAATATCGTCTATATGGGTAAAGTCACGCCACATATCACCATTGTTGTTAATATCAATCGTATCGCCATCTAAAATTTTCTTGGTGAAAATATAGGGCGCCATATCTGGACGTCCCCATGAGCCATATACAGTGAAAAACCTTAACCCCGTTGTTGGCACGTCATACAGATGCGAATAACTATGGGCCATCAATTCATTAGATTTTTTGGTGGCCGCATAAAGCGATACGGGGTGGTCAACTGAGTCGCTTGTCGAAAATGGCGTTTTATTATTCAAACCATAAACCGAGCTAGAAGAAGCATAGATCAAATGTTTAATATTATTGTTTCTACAACCTTCAAGAATGGTTAAGTGACCAATTAAATTAGAGTCAGCATATGCCATAGGATTCTCAATTGAATACCTCACACCTGCCTGTGCCGCCAAGTGAACAACACGATCAAACTTTTCATCGGTAAATAATGTCGCTATCCCATCACGTTCGGTGAGGTCTAACTTTATGAATCGAAAAACACCATTATCATCTGTGGTATTTTTAACGGTAAACTTATCTAATTCCGCTAAACGTGCGAGTTTAAGGTTAACATCATAATAATCATTTAAATTATCAATACCAACTACATCATGACCTTGTTCACATAAACGTTTTGTTACGTGAAAACCTATAAAACCAGCCGCACCAGTTACTAAATATTTCATAAAAAACTCTTAATAATTTGAATAAAAACTTGATAAACAATCATCTTCAATTAATCACTGCCAAAGAGGTCACGGGTATAAACTTTATCGGCAACGTCAACTAATTCATCGTCCATGCGGTTGGATACAATAACGTCTGAAATAGCTTTAAACGCTTCAAGATCGTTATATACTTTAGAATGAAAGAACTCTCTTTCTTCTAACACAGGTTCATAGATTACCACTTCAATACCTTTAGCTTTGATACGCTTCATAATCCCTTGAATAGATGAAGATCTAAAGTTGTCTGACCCACTTTTCATGATCAACCGATAGACACCAACCACTTTCGGTTTTTTATTAATAATAGAATCAGCAATAAAGTCTTTTCGCGTAGTATTCGAATCAACAATAGCACTGATCAAATTATTAGGTACGTCTTGGTAATTAGCTAACAACTGCTTGGTATCTTTAGGTAAACAATAACCGCCATAACCAAAAGATGGGTTGTTATAATGAGAGCCAATACGAGGATCTAAACCTACCCCTTCAATGATTTCTTTAGCATTTAAATTATGAGTTTCAGCATAAGAATCTAATTCATTGAAATAAGAAACACGCATCGCAAGGTAAGTATTAGAAAAGAGTTTTACGGCTTCTGCTTCGGTAGAGTCAGTATACAGAATATCAATATCTTGCTTTATTGCACCTTGTGCTAATAAATTTGCAAATATAGTTGCTCGCTCTGACTTTTCTCCCACAATAATACGCGAAGGATGTAAGTTATCAAAAAGCGCGCGGCCTTCTCGTAAGAACTCTGGTGAAAACAGTATATTCTCACAGCCCAGCTCTTCTTTAATTCGAGCCGTATAACCCACAGGTACGGTAGATTTAATCACCATAATGGCCGATGAATTAATGGCCATTACATCTTTGATAACCGCTTCAACACTTCTTGTGTTGAACGTATTGGTTACTGTATCGTAATCTGTTGGTGTGGCAATAACGACATAATCTGCATTTTTATAAGCAAACTCTTTATCGAGGGTTGCCGTAAAATCAAGCGTTTTATTTTGCAAGAAGTCTTCAATTTCAACATCTGAAATAGGTGATTTCTTATTTTTTAATAAATCAACTTTTTCTTTGATGATATCAACCGCAATAACTGTGTTGTGTTGTGCGAGTAACATTGAATTGGATAAGCCTACGTAACCTGTTCCAGCAATAGTAATGTTCATATAATTCCTTTTGAAAAATAGCATTAAAACCTAATGCGTATTTACGTTCTTAATAAAGTTAAAATTTCTTCAGTTTTAGCATTCATCAGTTCAATATTACCTTTCGATTCAACATTTAATCGAACAACTGGCTCAGTATTAGAGCTACGTAAATTAAACCTCCACTCTCCACCAGCATTATTAAACTCAAGTGATATGCCATCAGTATGATCAACTGAGATTGCATCAGCTTGATATTTTTCTAACACACGTGTAATAGCTAACGCCGGATCTTTCAGTTTTGAATTTATCTCCCCAGAAGACGGATAAGCTTTAATACGCTGCGCAACAGCATCTGATAACTTAAGGTTTTTAACACAAAGTAATTCAGCGACTAATAACCAAGGGATCATACCTGAATCACAATACATGAAATCACGAAAATAATGATGGGCAGACATTTCTCCACCATAAACCGCATCTTCATTACGCATACGTTCTTTAATAAAAGCATGGCCTGTTTTACATAGTACTGGTTCACCACCAGCAGCATTGACTACATCAATAGTGTTCCAAGTTAAACGAGGGTCATGAATAATTTTAGCTTTTGGATTTTTTTGTAAAAAAGCCTCCGCCAACAAACCAACAATATAATAACCTTCGATGAATTGACCCTTTTCATCAAATAAGAAACAACGATCAAAATCACCGTCCCATGCAATGCCCATATCAGCATTATTTGCGATAACGGCATCTGTAGTATCTTGTCGGTTTTCAGGTAATAATGGGTTTGGAATCCCATTAGGGAAGTTACCATTGGCTTCGTGATGAACCTTAATAAATTCAATCGGCACATTGTTTTTCTTAAATTCAGCTTCAATAACATCAATTACATGACCAGCAGCACCATTACCTGAATTGACTACGAGCTTTAACGGTTTGATATGATCTAAATTGATATAACCAAGTAAGTGTTCAACGTAAGCAGTTAATGTTGATGATTGTGTTAACGTACCACGAACGAATGCTTTTTCGGCAAATTTTTGTGTTTCTGCCAAAGCTTTAATATCGAATAAACCAGTGTCACCGCTAATGGGTTTTGATTCTTCTTTAACTAATTTCATACCATTATAATCCATAGGATTATGACTCGCTGTCACCTCAACACCACCATCTGCTTTTAGATGGGAGGTGGCGAAATAGATTTCTTCTGTGCCTGTCATACCTAAGTCGATGACATTAACACCAGCATCGAGTAAACCATTAGCTAGTGCTAGCTTTAACTCTTCTGATGTTAGACGAACATCACCACCCACTACTATCTTTTTGGGGTTTAAAATTTCGCCCATCGCACGACCAATTCGGTAAGCTATATCAGTATTCAGCTCTTGACCAAGCTGCCCTCTAATGTCGTAAGCTTTAAAACAAGTTAATTGTGTTGTCATATACGATTCTCTTAAAATTTGCTGCAAAAAAGGTAATTTTAAATAAAATTACCTTTTTATGTTTAAAACACTTATATAGCGATCTTATACGCGACCGTATTTGTCTTCAAAGCGCACGATATCATCTTCACCTAAGTATGAACCTGATTGAACTTCGATTAGTTCTAACGGCAATTTACCTGGATTTTCTAAGGCATGGATAACACCAACGGGAATATAAGTTGATTGATTTTCCGTTAGTAAAATATCTTTATCACCATTAGTTACTTTAGCTGTACCTGAGACCACAATCCAATGTTCTGCTCTGTGGTGATGCATTTGTACTGATAATTTTGCCCCCGGCTTTACAGTAATACGTTTGACTTGGAACCGTTCGCCACTGTCTATTGAGTCGTATGCTCCCCAAGGGCGGAATACTTCTCTATGGTGTTTAAAAACAGTCTGTATATGGGGTCCTCTTTTGTTTT
>JASDWX010000093.1:0-4569 GCA_041890515.1 Alteromonadaceae bacterium | reverse complement strand
TATCCATGACATCACCAGTAAAAGCATTGCCATTATCGTCTTTCTCCGACACTTCCCATAATGCCGACCAGCTTCCTACGTCACTCCAGCCACAGTTCATAGGAACAACTACAGCATCAGATGTTTTTTCCATTACAGCGTAATCAACAGAGTCGTCTGGACATCCTTCAAAAGCAACTTTATCTACTCGAATAAAGTCTAAATCACTTTGCGTAGAAACCATAGACTCTTCACAGGCAGCTAAAATATCAGGTCGATGTGTTTTCAACTCAGCTAAATAACGGCTTGCTTTGAATAAAAACATACCACTGTTCCAATAAAAATCGCCAGTTTTTATGTACGACTCAGCTGTAGCCTGATCTGGTTTTTCAACAAATTCAGCTACAGCATAACCTGAATATTCCTGTGCTTCGCCACGTTTTATGTAGCCATACCCTGTTTCAGGTGCTGTTGGTACAATGCCGAATGTTACTAACTTTCCTGCTTGAGCATGATGTCGAGCTTGCTTAACCGCGTTAGCAAAAGCACTTTCATCTTTAATCACATGGTCGGCAGCTAAAACCAGCAACAATGGGTCTTTACCATCTTTAGTTGCTTGTATAGCTGCTAATGCAATTGCGGGTGCCGTATTTCGTCCGATTGGCTCTAGGATAATGCCACTGTTAGGAATGTTATTTAAACGAAATTGTTCCGCAACAGAGAAACGATGTTCTTCATTACAAATAACAATGGCTGGTGCATGTTCAAAGCCAAGTAAACGCTCTGCTGTAGCTTGCAGCATTGAAGACTCGCCATGTAGAGTCAGAAATTGCTTGGGGAACATTTGACGTGATAATGGCCATAAACGAGAGCCCGAACCACCAGCCATAATAATTGGTAAAATCATAATTTATCTTATTTTATTAACTTCTAGGTTTTGTTTTCAAAACATGTATTAATCGCCACTAAATATTTATTAATGACAATTTGCTCATCAAACTCTAATTGAATTTTCTGCCTACTTTTAAGACCCATGCTTATTCGATCATCGTAGGACATTAAAATCATTTTATCTAACTGCTCAATCAAACTTTCTGTAGAGCGAAGTTTGCAAAGAAAGCCATTTACATTATGCTCGACAGTCTCTCTACAACCGACATTATCTGTTGTTACTATTGGTTTGCCCATAGCTCCAGCCTCGAGTAAAGATTTAGGTACCCCTTCTCTGTAATAAGATGGTAGAACCATACAATCAACCTTAGCTATTTCGTTTTCTACACTATCTGACACACCTAAATAATCCACCATACCTTCAGAAACCCACTCGTTCATCTTAGCGGTGCTTATCGCTGATGGATTATCAACATCCAGAAAGCCCAGTAATTTGAACTCAACACTTTCACCATATTTGACCTTCAATGATCTTGCTGCTTCAATATAATGACCGATCCCTTTATCATACAGCATCCTAGCTATTAGTAAAAACCTGACAACGCCATCGTCTTCACAAGGTAAATAAGAAAATCTTTTTAAATCAACACCAGAGCCAGGTAATCGATCGGTTAAGTGAGCAGGGGCCAGCTTATTTTCTAGGAATAAAGACCTATCATCTTCATTTTGAAAAAATAGCTTTGAAGCTTTCCTTTGACTTATTTTGTATAGAAATCTTGCAATTTTAGAAGTTAAACTCTCATTGATAAATAGAATTCCTAAACCCGCAATATTATTAATAGATGAAATATTATTCGCCGAAGCAGCTAATGTACTATAAATGTTATTCTTTGGAGTGAAGTTCAGAACTACTTCTGGCTGATTTGTTTTATATATTTTATAAAATAAATACATGGTCAAAATATCTTTTAAAGGATTAGAGCCTCCTTGATCTATTGCTATGTCAATATATTCACAGCCAAGCTCTGATAAATAATCTGAATATTTATCTTTAGGCGCGATGACTAGAACTTTATAACCATTATCAAGTAGAGAAAGAATAGTGTTTTTTCTAAAATTAAATAAATACCAACTAGTATTAGCTGTTATGGCAATTGTCTTCATATGCTTCTCAAATTCATTGTATAAAAGTTCATCAAACAGAGTTTTTTTTATAAGCTTACTTAGGTCAAGTTAGTCTAAATACTCTTCACACCACTGACAATAAGTAAGCATTGCCCATAGCTGATTTTGATAATTTTGTTCACATTTTTGATGTTTTACCCATATATCAATAATCATATTAGAGTCGATTACCACCCCAAGCCAATTTTTTTTTTTTAGTTACAAAACATAACTCCATTCTTTTAAAGGTCCTCTAAGCCATTTTCCCATTGGAACAGCAAATCCCATTTTGGGGCGTTCAAAGAGATCTTTTGGAATATACCTTTTTAATAACTCTCTTAAAATCCATTTTGACTGGCCATTGCGAAACTTATAATCAACAGGAAGTGCCATGCCAAACTCGATAACCCTTTTATCTAAGAAAGGGGATCTTGTTTCTAAGCTATTTGCCATTGCAGCTCTGTCTACCTTGCAAAGAACACCATCAGACATATAATTCATAAAATCTAGAACCATAAATTGTTCTGCAATTGATAAGCACTTAAATTCATTCATATATTCAGCAGAAACAAACCTAAATTTTGATGGCGTTCTAACGCCTTTAAAATGAGAAAACTGATTTAAAATCATTTCATACATCATGATATTGTCAGATGCTGAAAAAGAGCTAAGAGCTTTATGTACTTTTAAACCAAATTCACTTACTTGATACTTAGGGGGGAAAAAACGTGTTAATTTATCATAATTAGCAGGACTGAAATACATCAATAGACGAGAAATTAATAAGCGAACAGCTGATGGTATTTTTTGATTTACTCCTGCCATTTTATTAGCCCAAAGGTAACGGTTGTAGCCACCAAAGATTTCATCGGCTGCATCACCAGTCAGTGCTACTGTTACTGATTTACGTGCTAACTGGGAAACTAGATATGTTGGTATTTGACTCATATCTGACATTGGTTCGTCATATATTTTTGGCAGGTTAGGTATAATATCCATTATCTGAGAATCCGTAACATATAGTGTTTCGTGATTCGTCCCTAAGTGTTTCGCAACAAGTTTAGCGTGTTCGGCTTCATTATACTCTTTATCATCGAAGCCTATAGAAAATGTATTTATGGTATCATTACTTGCCTTGCTCATCATAGCAACAATCAATGATGAATCTATACCGCCAGACAGAAAAGCCCCTATCGGCACATCGGCAATAAGTTGTTCTTGAACGGCCGAAAATAATATCCCGTCTAATTTTTCCACATAATCGATAGATTTACTTATTTCTATTCCTTGCTTGGAAGCAAGTAAATTCCAGTAAGTGTATTGTTCAACACTCGACCATTTCCCATCCACTTTAGTAAATTTAATCACCGTACTAGGAGGCAACTTTGTTACACCTTCAAAAATAGAGTGATCGCTATTAACAAAACCATGGCTTAAAAACTGAGTTAAAGCGCCTGACTCTAACCGCTTTGAGAAACTAGGCCAACACATTAAAGCTTTTAATTCAGAACCGAATGTAATTTCGCCATTGCAAGCGGTATAGTACAGAGGTTTCTCTCCGGCCCTGTCACGACATAAATATAGCGATTGACTTAAAAAGTCAAAAAAAGCGAAGGCAAACATTCCTCTTACTTTTTTGAGGGTTTCATCAAGACCATAGTACTCAATTGACTCAAGTAATACTTCAGTATCAGAATCACCCTTAAATATTATTCCTTTTTCAATTAAGTCTACTTTTATTTCTTGGTAATTATAAATTTCACCATTGAAACTAATAACACTAGACCCACTATGACTGACCATTGGCTGTGAGCCTAGAGGTGACAAATCTAGAATAGATAGTCGAGTATGTACCATTCCTAAATTACAATCATTTTGGGCATAAACGTCAATATGATCAGGCCCTCGATGATAGAGGCTTTTTCCCATTGCATCTAAGATATTTAAACGCTCATCTGCCGCCAAATGAGGTGTTAGAAAACCAGCAAAACCGCACATAATTATATATTCCGGATATCAAAAAATATTTCATGAGCCGTTTTTGGCCATGAAAAATTGGTTAGAAAAGTTTCATTTTCAATTTCAATAGTTGAACTCAAATAGCTAGCTATAGATCTTGCTAGTTCTTCATTATTCCCATCTGGTGATAACATTAAACCAGTACAAGGTGTAACTTCCGGTAGTGAAGATGTATTAGAAGTAATAATTTTTTTATTAAACCTTGCAGCTTCTAAAATAGGTAAGCCAAAGCCTTCATATTTTGACAAGAAAAATAGAGCATTCATATTCTGATAATAACAGGAAAGCTCTTCATCAGAGACAGGTCCAATTATATTTATATTTTTTTTGTCAGCAACATAATTATCAAGATCTATATCGAAATTAACTTTAGAGCCTGCAATGATAAAAGTACCTTCGTAACCAAAGTTTTGTTGAAGTAATAAGAAAATATCGATCATTTTTTTTAGATTTTTATGTGGCCTACGGTCACCAATAAAAAAAAGATATGGTTGCAAATTATTACCACTCTTAGAA
>JASDWX010000092.1:0-50639 GCA_041890515.1 Alteromonadaceae bacterium | reverse complement strand
CCGCTTAAAGGACTTTATTTAAAACGGGCAGTTACACAAAATCTGTTACAGGCTCGGCAAAACATGTACCTTGTTCAAGATCGTTTTATATGAATGTTTCTATGCTTTATTAATTGACCTTTAAGTGCTTGCTCGACTAATATTTCATCGTTTTATTCGAAAACTACTATTATTTTTTTTCAATTAAGATGCTCTTATATTTTTTGGTTACTATAAATGTAGTCATAGCGAGGTAAAAGTTCTAAATAAAATCAATTCAAAAATACAATTAAATTTATGTTGTCGCTCATTGATATTCAATAACCTGACTTTATTGTTAACCATCAGTGGTGTTTATTTTAATAAACCAGCAATCACTTTTGAAAGTTGATTGTATAAAGTATTTCGCATCGACGTTTTTCGCCAAACGACACCAATTTCTCGATAGTAATCTCGATCCAATGGAGCAATTGTTAAACCTTCATTTGTACCCACATTTTTATTTACTGCCATTTCAGGTAGAAAAGTAAATCCTTGGTGAAAGGCAGTCATCTGTACAAGTGTAGATAAACTTGAAGCCGAAAATGAATTAATACGAGATTTATCCGCCAGTTTACATGCCGACAATGCATGCTCAGTTAAGCAGTGCTCTGAAGACAATAAAAATATACTTTGTTCTGGTAAATGATGATAACTCGACGTTTGTTGAAATTTTTTAACCAGCGTTTGATCACCAGCCATAAAGAATCGGTCTTTACCCACTAACTTACAATGGAAGTTATTCACCGCGACGGGTAAAGCTAAAATTAGCAAATCTATTTCACCATTGTTGAGCAATTTCATTAAATTTTCAGTGGTATCTTCACGTAAAAACAAGTCTAGTTCTGGCAATTTATTTTGGCATGCTTTTACAAAGTCGGTTAATAAAAAGGGAGCAATTGTTGGAATACAGCCAATTCTCACAGTACCGCTATATTCGTTACCTTGTTGTTTTGCAAAGCTCACTAATTCGTTTGCCGACACTAACAGCTGTCGAGATTTTTCAACAACTTCAATTCCTTGTGTAGTGAATAAAAAAGACTTATTGTCTCGTTCAATTAATTGGCAATCTAACTGTTCTTCCAATTTCAAAATAGCACTGCTTAACGTCGACTGGCTAACAAAACATGCAGCTGCGGCTCGGTGAAAATTTTGTTCTTGGTATAACGCAATTAAATAGCGCAAATGTTTAAGATTAGGTAAAAACATAAAATGACACCCAAAAGATAATTACACTTAATTTATCACATAACAATTCAATATAACGATGAGAGATCAACATACGTTCATATTTAGTCGCAAGCAGATTAGGAGTGAAAATAAAGAACAAATAAATTAAATGTTACTAACCACAAACCTTGCTTTGATCTTAATATGACAACCTTTCAATGTTGATATAAATACCTTCTTACCCCTCGAATAATACTTCACTAGAAATCTAATAGCTTTAAACGCTTCAATGCCACCCGATGGTAAAAATTTCTGCTCCCCCTCAACCAAGAATAATTTCCTCGAGTGACTATAATAGTTTTACTAAATAAGTAATGTTGAGGTATTACTAAGATGAATGTTTATAAATTTCAAACATCTGTATTGCTGAACCATGGAAAATCTGATCTAAGCCCTAGCTATTATCAGCCTTATAAAATGTATGGTGCTCTAAAAAGTTCAGGTAAGGATGTTTAACATGAGTTTTTTAATTTTGGAACTCATCATTTAAACAACGCTGAAAGTCGAACCAAAGCAATGACAATCATGAAAGGTTTTTTGACCAAACATTTAAAGTAGTAAAATTAAAAGAAAACCATGAATTGAAATTCAATGCATGGTTTTCTTTAATTACTTCAAAAGATGCGGTAAAGTTAAGCAATAATTATTATATTTATAGGAATTACCATGTCACAATCATCAGCACGCCACTTATTAGTCGATACCGAAGAGCAATGTTTAGCCCTTAAATCACAAATTGAAGCAGGTGAAGACTTTGCCGTTGTAGCAAAAGAACATTCAAACTGCCCGTCTAAAATGCAAGGTGGTGATTTAGGCACTTTTGGTCGTGGACAAATGGTACCTGAATTTGATGAAGTGGTTTTTTCCGCAGATTTACATACGGTGCAAGGTCCAGTAAAAACTCAGTTTGGTTACCACTTGTTAGAAGTTACCGCCCGCTCTTAATTATATAAGGGGTAAATAGCGTCTATAAAATCGATAAAGGCAAGATGTTTGTTAAAAAATTTCATAATATTTATTTTTCTTTTATCGATTTCATTTATTTCAATAGCTGATGACATTGCAATTGAAGCCGTTAAATATAATGAGCAATTCATTTTATTTCTTGCTGATAAATCACAAAACACCTACCAAGTGACTTATGACCAAATAGAGCTTGGAGATATCTGTGGATATACGGGATGTCATTGGCGGAAATTAGTTTCTGTCGTGGTTATTTCGAAAAGTTCAAATTCCCCATCTAAAACCATTTTAGCGTTAGTTGAAAGCTCAACAGCACGCAGTAACAATAAGCCTAAAGTTAGCTTTATCTATTTTAAAGATAGTGTTCAGAATACTTTAACTTTTATTGATTAAGTCCCCATAAAAACTTAAAAATATTTAACGCTTCAACAATAACATCTCTTATTTAATTTATTACATATACTCTCCATTTACAGACGTTCAAAAGATGCGAAACAACCTACTGATATTAATAGGTAATATTTAGGTTCGCATTCCTTTTTACAAAAACATATCTGTAAAATTAACGTTACACCTAAGGTTGTTAAATAAATGTCAATTTGATGTTAACAGTTTGAATTCAGTGATACGGTTGATTCGTCAGCAAAGACTGACCAAAAAAACCTCAACACCTTAAAAGAGAATATATCAAAGGAATGAAGGAGGAAAATAAAATATCGTTTGGCTACAGCAGCAAACGTCCAATAAAGTTAATTAGGAACATCTAATGAATAAGAATAAGAATAAGAATAAGAATAAGAATAAAATATTTCAACTATCTATACTCATAAGCGCAACTCTTGTGGCATCGGCAATGAGCGCTAATGCAATTGAAATTGATGTGATGTCAATTCAAGACGAAAACAATATAGGCACACCTGTCATTGCACCTGTACCAACAACAAACCCAACGATTGGAAACTCTCCAACTATAACTAAGAATCCTGCAGAGCAGGCATTTAAAAATATTGTTACTAATCAAAGTTCATACGGCTCTCTTGGTAATGAAAACTTCAAAGTTCGACGTCAATGGACTGATGAACTAGGTAAGACCCATACACACTTTGATCAAACCATTAACGGTATCTAAGTTTATGGTACGAGTATGATCATGCACGCAAATTCAACGACCAGTGCGTTTAGTTTGAGCAGTGCTGCATCGAGCGTATATAGCGTAACAGGTACACTTGCTACTAATTCATCACCTTCTTTCTCTGTAATGAACAATGCAAGCGCATTAAGTAATGACTCAGCACAAGCACTCGCTGCCGCAGAAAGTATTGGAAAAGTTTTAAATGCACCAGAGTTAGCCTACGTTTACTTACCCCTGTCAGAAGAAACAAAATTAGCTTTTAGAGTAGAAATCTCATGGGATAATGGCGGTGATGATTTTGGTAGAGACTTCATATATTTTGATGTAAACACCTCTGAAATATTGTCGCGAGAACCGCAAATACACTCTGCAAAAAGCTGGAGAACTTATACGCTAAATGGAGGTTCAGCAAACACTGCTCCTGGTACTTTGTTATGTACAAATACTCAAAGTTGTGGAGGTAATGCTGCAGCTCAGCGTGCACATGACGGCTCATCAAAAGTTTACGATTATTATCAAAGTAAGTTTAACCGTGATAGCCTCGACAATAATGGCATGACCTTAATATCAAGTGTTGATTTAGGTGTCGTTAATGCTTATTGGACAGGGACACAAATGATGTACGGGCAAGCATCAAGTGGTATGAATGACTTCACCAGTGATTTTGATATTATTGGCCATGAATTAACGCATGGCGTAACTGATAAAACAGCCAACCTTATTTACGCCAATGCATCAGGCGCATTAAACGAAGCTTGGTCAGATATTCTAGGACTGTCAGCTGAATCATATAAAAATGGCACAACAAGTTCTACTTGGTTGCTAGGTGACGGATTATATAACACTGCTGGTAAAGCTTTGCGTTATATGGATGATCCTACTAAAGATAATTACTCAAAAGATTGGTATCCAGAGCGTATTCCTTTCGTTAGTAATCCAAGTAACAGTAATGACCAAGGTGGCGTTCACGGTAACTCGGGCATTGCCAACTTAGCCTATGTTTTATTAGTTGATGGTGGTACTCACCCACGTAATAAATCAACTGCAGTCGTTCCAAGTATTGGCATGGCAAAAGCAGAGAAAATATTCTATCGTGCGCTTGTTACGTATATGAATCAAAACACTAACTTTACTGGTGCAAGAACAGCAACAGCTCAAGCAGCGCAAGATTTATATGGCGCTACTGAAAAAACAGCGGTAGAAACGGCTTGGTGTGCTGTAGGTGTTGGTACTTGTCCTGATACAGGAACCCCTCCTACAGGTAATGTATTAAGCAATGGTGTTGCTGCAACAAACCTTAGTGCATCAAAAAACACAGATATTGTTTACACAATGGACGTTCCAGCTGGCGCAACCGATATTAGTTTTGTAACAAGTGGTGGTTCTGGTGATGCTGATATGTATGTGAAGTTTGGTTCAGCTCCAACCGATTCAAGCTATGACTGTCGTCCTTATGTCGGTGGAAATAGTGAGTCTTGTGCGGGTACTTCAACTGGTGGTACTTATTATGTACGCGTAAAAGCATACTCGTCGTTCTCAGGCTTAAGCTTAACAGGTAGTTTTACTGAAGCTTCTGCAGGTAATCCACCAATTAATGGTTCTGAGTCGAATATTGCAGTATCTAAGGGTCAATGGAAACGTTACACCCAAGTCCTACCTGCAGGTTATGCCGATCTAACGATGAGTATTTCAGGTGGTTCTGGCGACGCAGATTTATACATTCGTCGAGGAGCACAATCTACAGCTTCTGCCTATGATTGTCGTCCATATAAAAATGGTAACAACGAAAGCTGTAACTTTACAAATCCAGCAGCTGGAACTTGGTACATCGATATTTATGGATACAGTGCAGCTTCAGGTATGACGTTAACACTTCAAGCAAACCCTTAATTTATTCTGAATAAAACTATTCTCATTGAATTAAGAAAGTAAGTTAATTAAGACTAGTCAGGAAATACTGACTAGTCTTTTTTTATACGCTTTTTAAATTTTTTAAAACGAAAAGCTAATAAAGTAATCGTGATAAAAAGATAAATACTCGGTTCAATAATTTCAGACTTTACTGACCAATAAAAATGAATGCCAACTAAAACAGCAGCTAAGTAAACCCAGTTATGCAGTTTTTGCCAATTTTTACCCATGCGCTTTTTGAGTAAGGGAATAGATGTTATAGCCAACGCCAGCAAGGTAAGCAAACCAACCATACCGATCGTAATATAAGGACGATCGATAATTTCATTCCAAAAGAGCAACCAATCAAATTGCACTTCAAAAACTAAAAAGTTTAATAAATGACAAAGTGCATAGGTAAAGCTATACAAACCGACTAATCGTCGAACTTTTAATAATATTGATATTTTAAAACGTTTGCTAATCGGCGTGATGCCTAAACTCAGCAACAATAAATTAAATGCTCCTATCCCTGTAAAGTGAATAATTGATTCAACGGGATCGGCGCCTAACTGATCAGTTAATGCTAAATAATAAGCATTAACTAAAGGTAATAAGGCTGCAAGATGGATAAATAATTTAAAAAAAATAACTTTATATTTCATTATGGAATGATGACTTAATGAGTGACTAAAGATGACTTATATCAAAGTCACCTTTACAGATTTCAGGATGAATAATTTAAAAGTTTTTGCGTAAGTCTAGATTGCTATACATGTCAGCAACTTCTTCACCGTAACCATTGTAAGGTAAAGTTTCAATACGATTACGCGCAAATAAACCACCCGAAGTAATTCTTCGTTCACTGGCTTGACTCCATCGAGGATGATCAACTTCTGGATTAACATTGGCATAAAAACCATATTCGTTTGGCGCTAAAATATTCCATGTAGACGCTGGTTTCGTTTCTGTAAATTTAATAGCAACAATCGATTTAATGCTTTTAAAACCATATTTCCACGGCACAACTAAACGTATGGGTGCACCATTTTGCGCGGGTAATGTTTTTCCGTACAAACCAACACTCATTAATGTTAACGGATTCATTGCTTCATCAATACGTAAACCTTCAACATAAGGATAATCAATACCGCCACCAAGTCTTCTACTTGCCTGACCCGGCATTTGCTCTGGATCATGCAAGGTTTCAAAAGCAACATACTTAGCACGAGAGTTTGGCTGTGCTTTTTTTAATAGTTGTGCTAATTCAAACCCAACCCAAGGAATAACCATTGACCAAGCCTCTACACATCTTAGACGGTAGATGCGTTCTTCAAGCGCAAAGCTTTTCGTCAAATCATCTAAATCTAACGTATAAGGATTGTCACATTCGCCACTGATCTTTAGCTTCCAAGGTTTTACATTAAAGCTTTGTGCATTTTTGACGGGATCACTTTTACTTGTACCGAATTCATAAAAATTATTATGACTCGTCACTTTAGCTTCAGGAGTAAGTACTTCAGAATTTTTAGAACTGTCTGCAGTAAAATTTAATGCGTAACGCTGAAATTTTTTTTCTGGTTTTGATGAGAAAAAATCAAATCCGTTAGCATTGGCAACACTAGGAATAGCAGAGGATAATAAAGTGCCTGCGCCAACAAAACCCATTTTTTTAATAAGGTCTCTGCGCTGTAAATAAACACTTTCATCGGTTACTTGATGTTCTTTAAGATCGGATTTTTTAGGCGATTTGATCAACATATATCTATTTCCCGGGCCACTAATTATCTAACGATAAACTAGTAGACCCGAAAAACAAAAAATTACTTCATTCTTTATTCAAAATAAACTGAATGATAATCTAAATTAACGAGCAAATTGTTGTAAATAATTAATCACATCTGAAGATTCATACAACCAAGTCACTTTTTCGTTGTCATCGGTTATTTTCAAACAAGGCACTTTACGCTTGCCACCTTCTCGGATCAATTCTTCACGATAAGTTTCATTTTGATTGATATTACGTAATTCAACATTTAATCCATCACGTTTCATAGCACGACGAACTTTTACACAAAATGGGCAAGCTGGTAGCTGATATAAGTTCAAGTGTTGTGTACTGCTGTCAATTTCAGCTTGTAATTCAGAACTTCTTTTAGGGGTGCTTGGCGAAAAAATAAAATTTAACAATAAGATAATACGGCCAATAATCCAACGAACAATAAACATAAAAAAATTTCTCTTTAATTATAAAACAAGGCAAAAGACAGTTTAAACACAGTCTTCCTAAATTGTGCGTGAGTTTAACATAATTACCGTAGTAGCATTTATTTCATTTCACGCAAACAGTCAAGCTACCACATCATATCATCAGGGATTTGGTAATCTGCATAAGGGTCATCTGCTTCAACTACATCACTGTCGACTTTATCATTTTGAACTAAAATAACACTAGGGTCTAAAGTGGCTAGTTTTTCCGCTGTTTCAGCGGTAACAAGATAACTATCTTCAACTAAACCACACACGGCTAATCGTCCATTCACTAAAGCCCTATGCGTAATAGCGTCAACAAAAAGTTTTTTGATTTTACTGTTAAACGTATAGTTATATTCAGTTTCACCTTTAACATTTTTTATTTGATGATGTTCGAGTATTTGTTGAATACGTAACGCTTTTTCTTTGTTGGCAAGCTGCTGCTGCTTCTCTTGATTAAGCGCTGCATCTTTAGCTGACTTTTCTTGCTGAGCTTTAGCTAAGTCTTGTTTCACTTGCTCTTGTAGACTTTCGCCAACGGCAACGCCACTTCGCTTTTGTTTGTTTGTCTTACGCTGACTTGTATTTGCCTGTCGTGCTTTTTGCTTAGTTGTTAAGCCTGCTTTTAATAGCTGATCTTGTAAAGATGCCATAAAAAATCCTAAATGTGGTTTACCATTGATAATTGCCGCTATTCTATCGGAAAAATACCAATAAAAAAGTATGTGCCCTTCTCTTTATGAATAAACACATAATAATGTTCCACCATTAAATGTTAACTTTATAAAAAATAAGGTAATCTAGCACAACAAAATACCCTAAAAACTTCCTACTATGATTAGCATAAAAAATATAATAATTAGTGTCTTACTCATCTTATTTTTAGTTGTGACAAGTTTAGGTACGTGGATTTATAGTCAAATAGACAGTGCGCTACCTGTGCTAGAAGGTAAGAGAACATTACTGGGTTTAAGCGATACGGCTATTGTTGAACGTGATATACAGGGTATTGTTACGATAAAAGCGAAAAAACGCAATGATGTTGCCGTCGCCACTGGCTTTATACATGCCCAAGAACGTTTTTTTCAAATGGATTTACTACGCCGAAACTCAGCTGGTGAACTCGCCAGTTTATTTGGCGAAAAAGCATTGCCCCATGATAAAGAAATTCGTCGTCATCGTTTTCGTGAACGTGCTCGCGTTATAGTTTCGCAACTACCAAGAAACGACTTAGCTTTACTCAAAGCCTATACACGCGGAGTTAACCAAGGAATTAGCAACTTAAAATCTGCGCCTTTTGAATATTTATTATTACAACAAGAGCCTGTTTCATGGCAAGAAGAAGACACAGTATTAACCGTGTTAAGTATGTATATGGACTTACAATATGCCGCAGGTGATCGTGAAAGAACATTAGGCAATATAAAAAACATACTGGGTGAAGACGTATTTAAATTTCTTAATCCAAAAGGAAGTATTTGGGATGCTGCCATAGATGGTAGCCAGTTATCTTCAAGTGCTATGCCGACAAGATCATGGCCTTCAGTATCCTCTGAGCAAACAGCCCTTACTACTTCAAAAGTATCAACGCTTGGGGGAAACAAATATCAAGGTGAAGAATTCCCCGGCTCAAACAATTGGGCAGTATCAGGAGACATTAGCAAAACTGGCAGCGCTATTGTTGCTAACGATATGCATTTGGGGATCCGTGTGCCAAACACATGGTTTCGGGCAACCTTTCAATATGAAAGTGATGACGATGAATCGATAAAAGTAACCGGACTCACGCTCCCCGGTACGCCTAATATAATAGCCGGTAGCAATGGTAATATTGCTTGGGGCTTCACAAATAGTTATGGCGATTGGAGCGATATAATAATTCTTGATACCAATGACGACAAAAGCCAATATTTAACACCGACAGGCTATCAAGACTTTACTCAACATAAACAAATTATTGCTGTAAAAGACCAAGATGCTAGAGAAATCATCGTTAAAGAAACAATTTGGGGGCCAGTAATAGGCACAAATAGTAACGACCAATTATTAGCGTATCGCTGGGTTGCCCATGATGTTCAAGCTGTGAATCTTCATCATACCCAACTCGAGCTAGCGAAAGACGTTGACGATGCATTGGTTATTGCGAGCAAATCAGGTATTCCCGCACAAAATCTAATGGTCGGTGATAAAGCCGGAAATATTGGTTGGACAATTATGGGCCCTATTCCCAAAAAGTCTTCTCAGTTTGGTGAAACACCCACACATTGGGCTGATGGTATAAATCATTGGCAAGGCTATTTGAGTTCGGATCAATATCCAAAAATTAAAAATCCTGAAAACAATCGACTTTGGACAGCCAATACACGTGTTGTTGGTGGAGAAATGTTAGAAAAAATTGGTAACGGTGGATATGCATTAGGCGCAAGAGCACAACAAATTAGAGATAACTTAATTGCCATAGATACATTTTCTGAACAAGATTTATTGAATATTGCTCTTGATGACCGTGCTATTTTCTTACAACGTTGGCAGGCATTTTTACTTAAAAAAGTATTAACACCACAAGCAATTGCTAAACACCCTGATTGGCAAGCGGTGAAAAAAACAATCACTACAGATAATTTATGTGCTTGTATAGATTCTGTTGCTTATCGACTGGTAAATAATTTTCGTTTGAATGTACGAAATGACGTTTTCAGCTTGATCAATGAAAACTTATTTCAAATAGACAACAGCTACTCTTTTCGTACTATTCGCCATCAATTGGAAACCCCTCTCTGGCAGATGGTTAACGAAGAGCCTGAAAATTTTTTATGGTTACCAGAAGCTACTTGGCCAAAAATTTTTGAAAAAGCATTAACATCCACATTAACCGATATGACAGAAAACCAAACATTAACAAAAGCGACTTGGGGGCAACAAAATACAAGTACAATACAGCACCCTCTCAGTAATGCAGTACCGTTTATTGGTCGTTGGTTAGATATGCCCCCTATCCCACTTCCTGGCGATAGCTATATGCCACGAATACAAGGTAAAGGCTTTGGCGCATCAGAACGCATGGTCGTTTCACCGGGTCATGAAGAATCAGGGATATTACATATGCCAACCAGTCAATCAGGACACCCTTGGAGTCCATACTATGGTTTAGGTCATGATGATTGGGTAAAAGGAAATCCGTCACCGTTTTTACCGGGTGAAACAAAATATACATTAACCCTACTCAGTTATTGAATAAATTAAGAGCAGAGATACTTAATAAAATACTCGCTGAGATTTAAAGACTACAATGTCAGCTAAAACTTAAATCAATCTATAAATAAGGAAAATGATGACAATTCTAATTTGGTGTTTATTTACTGCAACGCTATTACCTTACTTAGCTAAAGTCCCCGTAGCAATAGCAATGAAAAAACTCAATGGTTACGACAATAATCATCCTCGCGCGCAACAAGCTAAATTAACCGGTTTTGGCGCGCGCGCGTTAGCGGCTCATCAAAACGCTTTTGAGTCATTAATTATTTTTGCACCCGCGGTGTTGTTAGCGATTGCGACCAACACAGTAACCGACACAATTACCTTATTAGCAATTACGCATGTCATCGCTCGTGTAGCCTATAACGTATTATATTTATTGAATATTGGAGTAGTGCGTTCAATAGTTTGGGCCATAGCAACCGTCTCTTCTTTTGCTATTATTTGGCAGTGTATTCCACAAGGCTAAAAATCTATTTCTAATATAGATTTTTTTAATACAAGCCTTTAGCAATAAAGGCTTGAACAATTTCATCCCCCTCGTTAAAGTGAGTCCATATTTCCTGGGTAATATCATGTTTTAGTCGCCTTCATAAATTTTCCTTACTAAAACATCAGGATTCATTATTTTTAACCATTTTCTTGAAATAATAAAATATAGGGTGAAGTACTGTGAGTGAAGAATTAGATCTAAATAAAATACGTGAAAAGATAACCAAACTAGACCAACAGTTATTGGAATTATTTGCTCAACGACGCTCACTCACCCTTAATGTTGCAAAAAGTAAAGCTCATCAAATTCGTCCTGTTCGTGATCAGCAACGTGAACAAGAGTTACTGATACGTTTGATAAACCACGGCAAAGAACTTGGTTTAGACGCTCACTATGTGACAAGTGTTTATCACACCATTATTGAAGATTCGGTACTTAACCAACAAGCCTATTTACAAACATTGGCCAACCCAAATATGCAAGTGCCTACTGTCAGCGTCGCTTTTTTAGGTGACAAGGGTTCTTATAGTTATTTAGCAAGTCATCGATACTTCTCTCGTCGTGCAGAAAAAATTAACGAATTCGGTTGCCAAAGCTTCAATGAAATAATGCAGCAAGTAGAGTCTGGCCATGTAGACTACGGGATGCTTCCCATTGAAAATACCAGTTCGGGCAGTATCAACGAAGTATATGATGCGCTGCAACACACGAATTTATCAATTGTTGGCGAAATAACGCAACCGATTGAGCACTGTTTATTAACCGCAGTGAATACTCAACTTAATAGAATTAAAACCATCTATGCCCACGGACAACCTTTTACACAATGTAGTAATTTTTTAGATAAACAAGATAACATTCGTATTGAATATTGTGATAGTACCGCTGATGCTATGGCGAGAGCTTTTGAATTGCAAGACGACACCGTCGCTGTTATTGGTAGTGAAGAAGGTGGTCAGCTTTATAAACTTCACGCTTTGGAGAAGTCGATTGCTAACCAAACTGAAAACCACAGTCGTTTTATTTTAGTTGCCCGTAAACCTATCGATGTTGCAGAGCAAATTCCTGCGAAAACTGCATTAATTTTAGCTACAGGACAAAAAGCCGGTGCGTTGGTAGATTGTCTTATTATCTTAAAAACAAAAGGTATTAACATGTGTAAACTTGAATCTCGACCTATTCAAGGGCGCCCGTGGGAAGAAATGTTTTACATTGACGTTGAAGCAAATTTGAAAAGTGCTGTATTACAAGAAGCAATCAATGAGATAACGTCGATTACTAACTTTATTAAAGTATTAGGCTGTTATCCTATAGAGCATATTAGCCCGACAAGTGTGCCAAGTAGTGCTTTAAACGCCTAAAATTTATCCGATTAAACTTTTAAGCCATAAACATATTTAAAGTACCTAAATGATAAAAGCTCACTTCACCTACCTGATTAAAAAACACATGTAGGTGAAGTTTTTACATTGGAAGAGCTACATAAAATAAATATCGAAACTTAAGAACTGCACGAAAGCATCGAACAACCCGCTTTATTTCTTGCCCATTCTGGACGTTTTACACTGTAATGATGAAACTCAACTTGCTCATCATAAGGTTGTTCCAGCACCTTTTGTAATTCATGTAACTTACTGAAATCTCCTTGCTCTGCAAGTTCTATTACTTGTTGTGCTAAATAATTACGCAATACATATTTAGGGTTCACTTTATTCATCGCCACTTTTCTTTGCTCTGCCGTTTTTTCGTCTTGCTGAATTCGTTTAGCATAGCTTTCTAACCATGAAGAAAAGCGTATTTGATGATCTGTCGTTAACTGATTATCCAAATAAAAGCAGTCAGAGAAGTGAGCGAAATTATTTTCCTTACTTTTATCGTCATAACTAAAGTCAGCCAATAACCGATAGAAAATAGTCATGTCTGTTTCTATATCACCCAACAAAGTTTCTAATGCTAAAAACAATTCCGTATCCGCTTTATGGTTTATATTTATATCTTCAGCAGCAATACTAATGCCCAGTTTGTTTGACATCATTTCATGCCATTGTTGTTGATATTCTTTACTGTAGTTATTTAATGTAGCTTCAAGTGGCGCAGATTCTTCAATCAACGGATAAATAGCATTCGCTAACTGAAATAAGTTCCATTGTGAAATTTCGCCCTGTTTGCCAAAACTGTAGCGTTTACCTTGAGCATCTGTTATGTTCGGTGTCCAAGATAAATCAAAATCATCAATCCAACCATAAGGCCCATAATCAATTGTCTCACCAATTAATGACATATTGTCGGTATTCATTACGCCATGAACAAAACCAACCCGCATCCAATGCACCATAAGTCGACAGGTGCGCTGAGCAATTTCATCAAACCACGCTAAGTAGCGTTGAATAGGGTCGTCAGCGTATTCGTTTAATATTTCAGGAAAATCTCGTTTAATTGAATAATCCACGAGTTGCTTTAACAAAGCCTTATCTTTACGGTAAGCGGGCAGTTCAATACTACCAAAACGCATAAATGACGAAGACACTCTACAGACAACAGCACCTAGTTCCGGTTTCGCATTGCCGTTATAAAACATATCTCGAACGACGCTATCACCCGTTAACGATAAACTCAGTGCTCTAGTTGTTGGTATTCCTAAATGAAACATCGCTTCTGAGCATAAAAATTCTCGTACAGATGAACGTAATACAGCTAGTCCATCAGCTGTTCGTGAGAAAGGTGTTGGGCCTGCACCTTTTAGCTGGAGTATTTTATGGCCATGTAAAGGAGTATTTACTTCGGCTAAGTTAATGGCTCGGCCATCGCCTAATTGTCCAGCCCAATGGCCAAACTGGTGTCCGCCATAACACATTGCATAAGGGGAGAATTCTTCAGGAACAATATTCCCCGTGAACAACTGTAAAAACTCATCACTTTTGAGTTGCTCTTCGCTTAACCCCAGTATTGATGCAACATCACGACTACTCGTCACTAACTGTGGGTTTGCCGTTCGCTTGGGAGTTACCCAAGAGAAAGCAGCGGAATGAACTGGGTGAGGAAAAATAGACTTTTCTAGATCTTCAGGCAACTGAGAAGAAAAAGTATTTTCAATAGTAAAATCTAAATAAGACAAAATAAACGGCTAATTGGAGAATAGGGTTGAACGGGAATTATTCACTGTCAGTTTGAATTTTGCAATATTCATTTCAAACAAAAACCAGACTTGAACTTTAAATTGTCTGGTTTACTCACTTATTGTCTCATTTATCATAAAGTGGCTAACGTAAAGCTTTTGATAACTCTTCTTTAAAACTACTGTGGCAAGATTGACAACCGGTAATTACTTTTTGATATTCATCAATAACTACAACCATATTTTTGTCTTTTGCTGCCTGTTTAATTTTAATGGCGCCACCGTGAACAACATGATCGTAACCTTTGAATGTTGCGATGTCAGAACCTAAGGCTTTCATCAATTTTTTTCTTTGCGACATTGCTGGTTTGGGGTGATTAACAATACGATCTGCTGCGAACTCAACCAGACTAAAGTCTCTCAAAATTATTCCTTGTGTCATCATCTTAGTATCAGACAACAACCCTTGCATGACTAATTTAAATGTTACCTTACTGCTTTTATCAATATGTGGTTCATGATGTTCTGCATTTACCGGGGCGATTACTGACAACGCGATTACTGCGCTTGTCATCATTATTATTTTTTTAAGTTGATTCATGAGCATTCTTATTTTATAAGTGAGTGACAATGATAAAAATCAAACCGAATAGAGCGATCAATAGATTATTATATTAGCCTCTCTAAGCTCAACCATAACAGGAAAAACCATTAATAATCCTCTCTAAATAATTATATTTTAGCTTTAGAGAGTAAAGCGCTTTAGCTTATTTTATTTTCCCCGTAAAATACTGAAAATTTTTAGTACACAACTAGGCTTTATCTTGCAAACGTTAGCCCAACTTAAATCAGGCCAATATTCAGATATTACTCGCTTAACCCTTAGCGAAAACTTAACTGAATTTCCGAGCGAAATATTTTCATTAGCACATTCACTCGAAGTATTAGATTTAGCCAACAATCAATTATCGAGTTTACCCAAAGAACTCTCTTCTTTAAAGAAGCTAAAAATATTATTTTTAACGAATAATAACTTTGAAGCCATTCCTGCCGTAGTTGCCGATTGCCCTCAACTAGAAATGATCAGCTTTAAATCAAATAAGCTTACGCATGTTGATGAAAATGTTCTGCCAATACAAACGCGTTGGTTGATATTAACAGATAACACTATAACCACTTTACCCAATTCAATGGGAGAATTAACCCGTTTACAAAAGTTTGCTATTGCGGGTAATCAATTAGCAAAATTGCCTAACAGCATGGAAAACTGTAAAAATATCGAGTTAATGCGCCTTTCAGCCAATCAGTTAACAGAACTTCCTGAATGGCTATTCCAATTACCTAAATTGGCATGGTTAGCTTTTTCAGGTAATAAGTTGGCAGAGAATGTTCCGCAAATAAAGAATAAAATGACCAGTATTTCGTTAAAAGATTTCCATCTAAAACAAAAGTTAGGTGAAGGCGCATCAGGGGTTATTCATCAAGCCATATGGATTAATAAGCCTTTAAGTATTGATGCAAATAACGATATCGCGGTAAAACTATTCAAGGGTGAAATAACCAGCGACGGCTACCCGATTGATGAGCTAAATAACTGTTTACAAGCCGGTGAACATAAAAACTTAATCAGAGTTATTGCTAAAATAATGTCGAAAGAGCAACTGGCGTTAATCATGGAGTTAATTCCAGCTCGCTTTTATAACTTAGGCTTACCGCCATCATTAATAACCTGTACTCGAGATACATTTCCTAGCGAGGCAACATTAGAAGTTAGCGATATTATAAAGATTGCCTTTAGTATGGCTGATGCATTGCGTCACTTGCATGAAAACAACGTTAGTCACGGTGATATTTATGCTCACAACACCATGGTTGATAAAGACGCAAATATGCTTTTTGGTGATTTTGGTGCTGCTTCTGATTTGAATGCCTTATCCGAAAGACAACAAATCGCAATGCAAGCTATTGAAGTGAGAGCTTTTGGTTGTTTATTAGATGATTTATTACCCTTAAGTCATCATGCCAAAAAGACTCATCACTATGATCAACTCGTTGACATAAAAAATAATTGTATGCAGGAAACCACCTATAACAGACCTACGTTTATCGCCATTGTAGAACAACTAAAGTCGATAGAGTAAAAGCACATTTCAACTTACTGAGTTAATACTATATTATCGTAATAAGCTTTACTAAAGTTCACTCATCACTCTTAATAAACATTAAATGTGATTATAAATACCTGAGTACTTATATATGAATTCGAATAAAAATGAACTAATGACAGAATGGTGCTTGCTTCAGAATCAATTTGATAGCTATGAAAAGCATTCTCTTTATATCAAGTTGGTCAGTATTCTTGTTTTATTGTCTGCAGAAATATCAGGATTCATGGGTATTTCACTCATTTTTATATTGTTCGTTTTATGGGGACAAGATGCTATTTGGAAAACATTTCAATCGCGTATAGAACCTCGGCTTTTTCAGATTGAAAAGTCTATTTCAACTGATTGCAGTGAAAGTGCATGCCAATTCAACTCTGAATATAATAAGGTTAGCTTAAGTAGCTTGGCTTTAATTATGGAATATGCTCGCCAATCAGTTCGGCCTACGATAGCTTTCCCTCATGTCGCCTTAATAATCATTATGTTGACGCAGTATTTACTTAATATCCTGCAAATAAGTTAAAAAGTCAGAAATATAACCTTTCTTCATGAAGGATTATTGTTGATTCTTTTGCCATTTGTCGAAACCCTTTCGTATTTTATTGATGATTTCAGGTTTTGTACCAATACTAAGTGCCATGCAATGCTCAACATTATTAGCGTGTCCGATTGCCAAACCTGATGCTATATTCAAAGCACTTACCCCAAGTGACTTTAAACGATAGTTAAGTGATTCCTCAGACTGAATAACGACATCAACCCTTCCTTTAATCAATTTTATGAGATTAGTTTCTTCATTCGAGGATAGATCTATATTCACTCCCTCTTGGAATCCATTGTTTAACAAATAACTGTAACTGTTATCGCCACGCATGATACCGACTACACCTTTTTTGATTGCTTCAATGGAGTTTATATCGATTGAATTAGAAACGAGTTTATATGCATGGATTGGCCTAGATTTATAGATGGGACAAATCCAATTAAATTGAGATTCCCGCTGTTTTGTTCGGTATATAGAGTAAATAAGTATATTCGGCTTGGTTTTGGCTAAATGAAAGCTTCTTGCCCAAGGATAGACAGTTATAGAATATTTAATATCAGTATATTTCAGTATTTCCCTCACATTTTTGGTAACCAAGCCTGATACTTTCTTACCATCTAAAATAAATGGCGGCCAATCATCCGTTACAATTTCAAGTTCACCTTCATTGCAAAGCACCGTAAAGGAAAGTAATAAGAACAGTGTTAATAGGAAACTTTTCATTAAATTTATTCCCCCATATTTAATGCTTATGATTAATATAATAGATGGTATTCCGTCAATTTCCATCTCCATAAAGAATATTATTTTACCTTTTAGAGTATAGAATATTTTTCAAAGTAAGGTATTGACGATATCCATCTGAAATCACTGTATGAAGCTACTTATCGTGGCGTTAACCTTTTATTCAATTGGATTGATGAGTATTAAAAGATGTAGGCTTTGTGATAATAAACGCTAACGCACTCAAACACATTTGCTTGCCCTGCCCCTTTAACCTAAAATATCAACAATAGAATTTTCCCTTCAAATAAAAGGTTTTTACATGGCTCAGCCACTACCCGATAAATTCATCATGTCGATGAACCGCGTTTCTAAAGTAGTTCCACCAAAACGCACTATTTTAAAAGATATTTCTCTTTCATTTTTCCCTGGTGCAAAAATTGGTGTATTAGGTCTAAATGGTTCAGGTAAATCAACCTTGCTACGTATTATGGCAGGTGTCGATAAAGAATTTGAAGGTGATGCTGTTGCGTTAGCTGGCACTAAAATTGGTTATTTACCGCAAGAACCTAAACTTGATGAAACCCAAACAGTCCGTGAAGCTGTAGAAGAAGCTGTTTCGACAGTTAAAAATGCCATGGCACGTTTAGACCAGGTCTATAACGAATATGCTGAAGAAGGTGCTGATTTTGATAAACTCGCTAAAGAGCAAGGTGAGTTAGAAGATATTATTAATGCAAACGATGGTCATAATATTGATAACGTTTTAGAACGTGCTGCTGATGCTTTGCGCTTACCTGAATGGGATCAAAAAATTGCTGTGCTAAGTGGTGGTGAACGCCGTCGTGTCGCACTTTGTCGTTTATTGCTTGAAAAACCCGACATGTTATTGCTTGACGAACCGACTAACCATTTGGATGCTGAATCTGTTGCTTGGTTAGAACGTTTCTTACACGATTATCCGGGTACTGTGGTAGCAATTACCCATGATAGATACTTCTTAGATAATGTCGCTGGTTGGATTTTAGAGCTTGATAGAGGACACGGTATTCCTTATGAAGGTAACTACTCTTCATGGTTAGAACAAAAAGATGCGCGTCTTGCACAAGAAAGTAAAGGTGAAAGTGCGCTACAAAAAACTATTAAGCAAGAGCTTGAGTGGGTACGTTCAAATCCTAAAGCGCGTCAATCTAAAAGCAAAGCTCGTATGGCCCGTTTTGAAGAGCTAAATAACCAAGATAATCAAAAACGTAATGAAACCAACGAACTTTACATTCCACCTGGACCTCGTTTAGGTGATAAAGTTTTAGATGTTAATAACTTAACGAAATCTTTTGGTGATAGAGTGCTCATTGATAACTTAAGTTTTAGCGTTCCCAAAGGCGCTATCGTTGGTATTATCGGGCCAAACGGTGCGGGTAAATCAACGTTATTTAAAATGATGTCAGGTGCTGAAAAGCCTGATTCAGGTAATGTTGAACTTGGTGATACGGTTAAACTTGCGAGCGTAGATCAGTTCCGTGATGATATGGACGACAGCAAAACAGTTTATCAAGAAATATCTCAGGGCCATGAAATTTTACAAATAGGTAATTTTGAAATCCCAAGCCGTGCTTATTGTTCACGCTTTAACTTCAAAGGTAACGATCAACAAAAGATCATTGGTAAGTTATCTGGTGGTGAACGTAACCGTGTGCATTTAGCCAAACTCGTGCAAACCGGTGGTAACGTATTGCTCCTTGATGAGCCAACCAATGATTTAGATGTTGAAACTCTACGTGCACTTGAAGAAGCGATATTAGAATTTCCTGGCTGTGCCATGGTTATTTCGCATGACCGTTGGTTTCTTGACCGTATTGCTACGCACATTCTCGATTACCGTGATGAAGGTCAAATAAACTTCTATGAAGGTAACTTTACTGACTATGAAGCTTGGTTGAAGAAAACATTAGGTCCAGCAGCGACTGAACCACACAGAATTAGATACAAAAAAATTGGCTAATTTAGCGCTTTGGCATCACCTCTATAAATAATTATTATTAGTTATTAATTAGTTATCGGCACTTTATTCACGTGAATATTTAAAAATCACATGAATAAAGTGCCTTTTTTTAAAAAGGGAGCTATGCTGAAGGTACCAGTGAATTATCTGAACTTAAGCAATGGAAAATAGACGTCAATTTACACGAGTTTTGTTTTCAATCAATGCGATATTAGAGATTGAACATAATAATTATCCCGTTACTCTTCACGACATTTCTCTAAATGGCGCATTGGTTACTATGCCTAATGCTGATAGCCCATTAAAAGGAAAATTAGGCTTATTACATTTTGACTTAGTAAATGGTGAATCTATCGTTGAAATGCATGTTGCTGTTGTTCATCAAATAAACGACGAAGTAGGTTTGCAGTGTAATGCGATTGATATCGATAGTGTTACTCATCTAAAACGATTAGTTGAATTAAATCTTGGTGATGAAAGTCAACTTCATAAAGAGATTTCACAATTATCACGTTTATCTTAAACCTATAAAATAATCACCCTGTTTTTATAGAGGAACATCATGAATCACTTAGTTATTTCATTTATTAGTAAAGACCGTCCTGGCTTAGTAGACATATTATCGAAGGCTATTAAGCAGCATAAGGGGAACTGGCAAACCAGTAGCCTGCATCATTTATCAGGTTTTTTTACCGGCGTACTCGAAATTGCTGTTGAAAAGGATCAATGTGAAGCACTCATAAATGCTATTACCACATTACCTGGTTTTAAAATAAATATTGAACAAACCACCCCCGAAAGCACAAACAACAAAGCTGATATTGTTTTAGAACTTACAGCCAACGATCGAGAAGGTATTGTACAAGAGATATCATCAGTTATTCATCATCAAGGTGGTAACATGATTAAGCTAGTTAGCACGCAAGACAATGCTCCACACACTGGACAAGCGTTATTCAAAGCGAAAGTTACGCTATCGGTTAACGACGAACAAACCGATAGCTTAATAAATGCATTAGAAAATCTTGCTGATGATTTAATGGTAGATATTTCTCGTTAACAACACCCAGAACGCCTGACTTTAACGCTTTTATTAGATAACGCTTTTTGATGTGTTTTGGCAAATAATAAAACCTTCATCTTTCTTTTATGTACTTGTTGTAACAGTCATATCAGTTAATGTTGAGTAACAATATGAATGTCTCTCCTACTTTTTTGACAGTGAACTCAGTTTCCTTTGTTTCAATGAAAAGTACTGCAAGAATCTACTGACGAAACGGTTCCACTTATTGTGTGTATCTGTTTTTAAGTATTTACTCTGCAAATTTAGATGGGGGTTTTCGTGTTAGAATAGCCAGTATTATTTACAAAGCTATTTTAGAGGCTGCCCACACCATCGAATAAAAACCAGATACTTTATTACATCAAAAATCGATCGACAAAGTACATAACGCAACGGCTGAATTTATAAGGAGAGGTGAAGATGCCTTTAAAAATCTTGTCGCTTTCGAAGGTAAATACACCATAAAACCATCAGGTGTAATAACAAAATGTCCTTGATGCTCTGGCATATCTACTTGCTAACCCTTAAAGGTTTTAATTGAAGAATAATTTGTACCGAGTTCACTATTTATTACTGCACGGGGTGTAAGCTTGAAAAGATCAGCCTACCGACTTGGTTGTGGTAAATCTACCGTAATTTCTTCTTGGTTGCCGAGTACTTTGCAAGCAACGCTATATTTAAATTAAACGATTTACCTTTACTTGCTTGACTGCTAGGTTTGTTTTTTTCTTGCTCTGTTTGTTGTGCCTTTGAAGGTTTTATCAATAACTGATTATCTGCCACATAAACCTGATGAATAGACTCAACAAACATATGATAATGATAACAATAATATCATCCACCATTTTTATCGCTTAAGCCTTTGCTTATTGATACTCGACAATAACAAGAATCTGTTGGGAGTAGCGGTTTGTTTATAGTTTGTATGTGCGTTGATATATTGTCGATAAAATGTAAAAAAGGCTTGATAATATATCAAGCCTTTTCAATAGGAGGAACTTAGTTGTCGGTATTACTTAAGACCCAGCTTCTTCCATTCTTTTTGAACAACTGAGTTAGGCAATGGAATATAACCATCTTTTTCAACAATCTTTTGACCTGATTTTGAAAGGACCATTTTCAAAAACTCTGCATCCATTGGCGCTAAGTCCTTGTTTGGATGCTTATTTACATAAACATATAAGAAGCGAGATAATGGGTATTTCTTAGATATTGCATTTGCCATGCTAGCTTCGACATAGTTATCACCTTTTTTAGATAGAGGTAATGCACGCACACCTGATGTTTGATATCCAATACCTGAATAACCAATACCGTTCAATGATGCAGATACAGACTGTACAACGGAAGCAGAACCAGGCTGTTCATTCACACTGTTCTTAAAATCACCTTTACAGAGCGCTTTCTTTTTGAAATATCCGTAGGTACCAGACACTGAGTTACGACCATATAACTGTACATCTTTTCCTGTCCAATCACCCGTTAAGCCTAAATCACCCCAACGGTCTACATCTTTTTCAGCACCACATTTTCGGTTACTTGAAAAAATAGCATCAACTTGGTCAATTCGTAATCCTTTAATTGGATTATCTTTATGAACAAATACAGCTAATGCATCAATTGCGACACGAACAGCTGTTGGCTTGTAACCATAACGTTTTTCAAATGCTTCAATTTCGCGTGACTTCATTTTACGGCTCATAGGCCCTAAGTTTGACGTTGATTCAGTTAATGCGGGTGGCGCAGTAGATGAACCAGCCGCTTGAATCTGTACGTTCACATTAGGGTATGTGCGTTTAAACTCTTCAGCCCAAAATGTCATCATGTTTGCTAATGTGTCAGAGCCTACTGATGATAAATTCCCTGAAATACCGCTTGTTTTTTTGTATTCAGGTAAGTCTTTGTCAATTGCTAATGATGAGAAACTCACCAAGCTCGCTAAACCGATAACGCCTAAAGTACGTTTGAAACCCATTTTATTCTCCACTGAGATGTTATCCCATTTAAATTATCGTTAATTTGTTTGGGGCTACTTAATTTGTGAACACTATATAAAGCTTATATGACAGTTATACTCAATATTTGTGACACTTATATTACAGTCATGATGTTTTTATATATTAATCAATAAAAGTTTCTAAAAAAGTCACAAAAACAATTTGTTACAGATTTATTACTTTATTGTTATTAGTTATCTGTATGTAATAACGTGAAGTTGATACTATCCATTTTCATAAAGACCCCCTCAGACCTCAAAATCATAGCTCGTCTTTTCTCTCTACAATTTTCAAATTGGATACACACAAAAGGAATTATTATGAACCTTAAGCAAAAATTACTGATCACTTTTTTATCTATCGCATTATTACCTACTATGGTTGTTGCCATAACAGCCAGCTACATATCGAGTTCGGCCCTTGAAAAACAAGCATTTTCACAACTAATATCTGTACGTGACATAAAAAAATCACAAGTTGAAGATTATTTTTCTGAACGTAAAGGAGATATAGAAATACTCTCCGATACTGTTGGAGTTATGTTAAATTTTAACTCTAAAGCGTCCCTCAAAATGAGTGCGGATAAGAATCATGTCTTTTTTGAAAAGTTCATTAATACCTATGGATATTATGACTTCTTTCTGATGGATCAAAGTGGAGAAATTTTCTACTCAGTGACGAAAGAAGCAGACTACGAAACAAACTTACTTACAGGCGTCTATAACCATTCAGGTTTAGGAGCGTTATATAAACAAGTCAGTAATATGAAAAGCTATGCAATGTCAGATTTTAGCCGCTATGCACCCAGTAATAATCAACCTGCAGGCTTTATTGCTTTACCTTACACAAATAGTAATGGCGTTGAACTGGTTATAGCACTGCAGCTTTCAAACAATAAAATAAATAATGTTATGCAACAACGTTCAGGAATGGGTGAAAGCGGTGAAAGCTATTTAATAGGTCATGATTTTCTCATGCGGTCAGACTCCTTTCTTGACCCTACAGGGCATTCTGTTATCGCTTCTTTTGCTGGAAACATACAGCAGAACGGTGTGGATACTGAAGGAGCAAAGTTGGCTATTAGTGGAAAAACAGGTCATAAAATAATTACAGATTATAACGGTAACACAGTGCTATCTGCATATACTCCTATTAATATTGATGGTATCAAATGGGGATTATTATCAGAAATTGATGTGGCGGAAGCTTTTTCACCCATATATCAGCTGTATTGGAATATTTTTTATATAATAATAATTTGTATATCATTAATTATTGCAATTGCACTATTAACATCAAAGTCTATTTTAAAACCTCTGGGTGGCGAGCCAACTGAAATGCAAAGAATATCAGAAACCATAGCAGATGGTGATTTAATGGTTTCTTTTACAGAGCACAATAATCATTCAAGTGTTTATGGTGCTATGCAACGTATGACGGTTCATCTACGCAATGTCATCGGTGAGATTATTCACGATAGTAATAACCTCACCAACGTCGCTATGGAAACGAGTGCGTTAAGCTTGCAATCATCAACGAGTTTGCAAGGTCAAAAATCTAATATTGAGCAGGTTGCTACAGCAGTTGAAGAAATGTCGGTAAGTATCAATGATGTTTCACAAAATGCTGCTAATGTAGCTTTATCAGCACAAAGTGCTAGCTTGTCATCAAGACAAGCAGATATAAAAGTTAAGCAAACCATTGATGATTTGAATAATTTAGATACTGAAATACGCCAAGCCAGTGACGTTATTCAAAATTTAGAAAAAGACTCTAATCAAATTGGCTCTGTGTTAGAAGTTATTAGAGGAATTGCAGTTCAAACAAATTTACTCGCACTCAATGCAGCAATAGAAGCAGCAAGAGCTGGTGAACAGGGCCGTGGTTTTGCTGTTGTTGCTGACGAAGTACGTACTTTAGCCTCGAAAACACAGGAATCAACAAAAAATATTGAAGTGATGATAGAAAAACTTCAAAAAGCCTCTAATGATGCGGTAAACGCTATGGTAGTAAGCCAAGATGTTTGTAAGCACACGATCAAAAACACTCACAGTGTTGCTGACGTAATTTTTTCTATGAACGGTGAAATAGAAAGCATCACCCAAATGACAGAACTTATTGCAACAGCGGTAGAAGAACAATCTTGTGTATCGACTGAAATTAGCAAAAATGTTACAGCTATAAGTGACGTAGCTTATGAGAATTCAGCGAGTGCGGAACAAGTATCTGCGTCAAGCAAAGATATTAGTAACATTGCTGATGCGCTTAACCAATTAACATTGAGATTTAAAGTCTCTTAATTTTACAGGGAAGCAATTATAATAAATACTTGCTTCCTTCACTTGATTAATATTGAGAAAATAATTATCAACAATGTTTATAGCCGTTATTCTCTTTCCAGTGGATAAGTGCTACTCATATTTTTATCTAGCGTGTTAAAGTAAATAATAAACTCACTGCCTTGACCCCAATGACTTTCTATAGCCAGTTCAGCATTATGATGATGCAAAACATGTTTAACAATTGACAATCCCAGCCCTGAACCTCCGGTATCACGTGATCGAGACTTGTCTACTCTAAAGAATCGCTCTGTAATACGGTTAACATGTTCAGGACGTATTCCTGGTCCATTGTCTTTTACTGAAAACCTTGCTTTGTTGCCACTGCGTTGCCATGCAACATGCACTCTTCCGTGGACAGGCGTATAAGCAATGGCATTAGAAATTAAATTAACACAAGCACTTTTCAATTCAGTGTCAATGCCTTCAATCCATAAATCTTCGGCAAGATCAGCGGTAATTTTGTGCTGTTTCTCTTGATTGAGCCAAGTAGCATCATCAACCAATGTATGAATTAATTTAGGCATATCTACACGTTGTTTTTTCTCTTGATCAGCATGATTTTCTACTCGTGATAAAATCAATAACTGCTCTACTAAGCGGTCCATTCGAGACACCTGTGTTTCGATAGTCCCAAACGCTTTTTCCCAATGTGGCTCAAGGGCATGCTCAGTAGCCATTATCATTTCGACATAACCTCTCACAACCGTGAGTGGTGTTTTAAGCTCATGAGAAACGTTAGCCACAAAATCACGCCGCATTTCTTCTAGTCTTTTAATTTTACTCACATCACGTGCGAGAAAGAGAACTTGATCAGTACCATAAGCCATTAAACGAAGCTCTAACTGTATTTCACTATTAACAGGAGAAATAATATGACAAGGCTGCTCAAAGTTCCCTACATCTATGTATTTATAAAATTCAGGAAAACGAATTAAATTATCAATTCGTTGCCCAACGTCACTAGGCCAACGAATACCCAAAATACGCTGAGCTTTTTTATTACCCCATAAAATAGTGAGTTCATCAGATAACACTAATGCAGCATCAGGTAATGCTTCTGCACCATCTCTGAACTTTCGAATTTTTTCATTGAGTTGTTTTTGCTTCTGACGGTGTTGTCTTATTTGTCGATACAATCCATCATATATTTTTCCCCAGACACCTTCAGATTGAGGCGGAGAAAGCGTTTTACTTCGCCATAGCCACTTTAAAAGTTTAAGTAAATGGTGGTAGTGCCAGAAGAGAATAACTAACGTACTAATGCAAAGTACGAGTAAAGTTTCGCCAATTAAAAAACCAAATAACGTGCTTACTGACAATATAGTCAATAAACGCGTGATGATACTTTTAGCAGATAAACGAAAATACATAGCGAGTCGTTTTTACCTATGAAAAATAATAAAACAGAAAATAAAATATTATACAAATTGGATTAATTAAGTGGCCGTCTTTTCATGAGAATAAATGAATAAATACAAGATATAAAGTTTAGTAAGTAATTATTTTACTGAAAAATTTTATAACCTTATATTTTTATTTTACCCCTTTAAAATAAGCAGGTAATTAATCAACTTGGTATTACACACTCGTTTTAACTTTCCCCGAGAATCGGTAACCCGAACCACGCACAGTTTGTATAAAATTTTCATGCCCTTCGCCTGTAATAGCTTTACGAAGTCTTCTAATATGAACATCTACCGTTCTATCTTCAACATATACATTTGTACCCCAAACATTATCGAGTAATTGTTCACGGCTATACACACGTTCAGTATGCGTCATAAAGAAGTGTAATAAACGAAACTCTGTTGGTCCTAAATCAAGCGATCTGTCGTTGATAGAGACTCGATGAGCAATAGGATCAAGTTTCATACCACAAAACTCAATAGCTTCTTCCAAAGCAGTAGGCGATACTCTTCGAATAACCGCTTTAATACGCGCTATAAGCTCTTTAGGAGAAAATGGTTTAGTGACATAGTCATCAACACCCGCATCAAAACCTTTAACTTTATCTTCTTCATCAGCGCGAGCCGTTAGCATTATAATAGGAATGGATCGTGTATATTCATTCTGCTTTAATGATTTAGCTAGCTTAACACCTGTGCCACCGGGCAACATCCAATCAAGTAAAATTAAATCTGGATAAGGTTCAACAATTTTTGCTTTAGCCTGTTCGAAATCTTCAGCTTCAATAGCATTAAACCCATTTTGCTCTAATACAAACGTGATCATTTCCCTGATCGGTGCTTCGTCTTCAACAACCAATATTTGCCTATTCATGTATACTTCCCGTTATCTATACAACAATCTACTTTTTAACCCTTGTGATAACTTTTTATGACATTTATATTACACACATCAAGTTTAATACAATTATTTTCGATCAAGAATTATATACGAAATGAAGTAATTATTTGATCACTTATCAAAATCATTAACGAAGCATATATCCCTATTACACTCGCCCTCAGGAACTTATTTCAAAACTAATAACAACACAAAATCAATAATAAATACAATGATTATGCGTAAGTAACTTTACTCATTTTGCTTCAAAAATTAAATTACAAGTTCGCCAAAATTTGTTCTGTTTTGTAATTAGTCATAAAAAACGACTCAAAAAGTCGCTTTCTTTACCATTTTATTTCACCGCTTATTAAAATTTGTATTCTAAACCAATAGCTAAGTAGTCGTTATTTTCTGCGCTGTCTATATCCATATCAAATGTAGAAAAGAAAGCGAATACTTTCGTGCTTTTCCCTAACTTATAATCAGCTCCAATTGTCATACCTGAACGGTCATCACCACCATCAAGCTCAGCTGTTTGTAATTGAGCTTTAACAGTTACTTTATCAAAACCATATTTTGCTGATACTAAGAAACCATCAACTTCGCTACCATCAGAAACTTTTTCTTGAGTATGAACAATAGCACCTAATGTAAAACCACCAAGCTTGCCTTGAACATTTAAACGCATGGTGTCATAACCCTTGACTTCAGAATCTAAAGCAACAGCAGCATAATACTTAGATTTTTTAAGCGCTTTATCACCATAAAAAAGAGCGATTGATGTGCCATCTTCTGCATCTTCTGCAATATAAGTAATACCGACTTGAAAGCCATTAAACTGAGGTGATTTATAAGTAATGGTATCACTCATACGGTTTTCACCTTTCCAAAGGGTCTTAATATCGCCATTCAAGTCACTGAATAAATCTACTTTTCCTTGTGATTGCTTTAATACGGTATCATTCTTCCCCAATAATACTGTACCAAAATGACCTTTTAAACCAAGGTATTGATTACGGTCTGTAATACTACTTCCTTTATCACTATCACCATCAAGGTCAACTTGAAATTCTGCTTTAAAAATCAACTCTAAATCATGATCTAAATCTTGACCGCCTTTAAAGCCGATGCGTGAAGCGTTACTTTTAACTTCAGTAAAAGAGCCATCTTCAGAATCTGATGATTGCACGGTTAAATTTGCTTTACCGTAAATACTAACATCGCCAGCAAATGCTGAAACAGATAAAGTTGACAATAATGCTGCGGTTAGAGTGCTATAAGAAATGTTCATATGTATACCTTGTGTATGTCAAAATTCTATATGTATAGAACTGTATAAATTAACTCATTATTTGAGACGTATTCTGCCGAACTTCTATGACACTTTTGTGACAATGTGAATATTTTTTTAAAAGTTTATGAATTTTTTCTTAATTATGCCTATTTTTACTCTTAATAACTTAGGATTAGCGCCTTAAACGAAAAAAAAGACCTTACCCATGTTCTGATATGATTAAAATGCAGCTCCTACAAAATAAAAATCAATCAAATATAAAAAAATACTATTAACCGTCCCTAAAATGACTAGAATAAATAATAGGTATCATAAAAAGAAAGATTAAATGAAGCTTACAAGCATATCTCGAAAACTATTAACCCGAGTTCTCTCCGTATATTTTGTGTTAACATTTATTGTAACCTGTGTTCAGATCGGTGCTGAATACATTAACACCAAGAGCCATATCAACAGTGAGCTTCTCACTTTAGAAAAAACATTCAGTGGTAGTTTAACCCGTGCAGTTTGGGAACTAAACACACAACAAGCGATTGATATTGCGGAAGGATTAGTCGCAATCCCTATGATTAAGGGGATTATGGTAACCGATGAAAACGATCAAGTTATTGCTCAGTTAGGCGAAACATCTAATGATGACTTTTTTAATCAACCTGAGCAAGCAGCTTTTAATGATGAATACATATCTCTTAACTCGCTTTCAGAAGGTTTATTTGGTCACTCGTTTCGGCTTATCTTTGAATTTTCAGGCAGAACCACAAAAGTAGGTAACGTTATTCTTTTATCAAGTAATAAGGTGATTTTTGAACGTATTGAAGTTGGTATTTACTTTTTAATTGGGAATGCGATGGTTAAAACAGCCGCGCTGGTAATTTTATTCTCGCTAGCATTCTCACAATTATTAACCAATCCACTCAATGAGCTTACTGAACAAATTAATCAATTTGATATCGACGACCCTGAAGCATCAAAACTACACACCATAAATTATGAAAATAACGAACTCAACATTTTACAAACTTCATACAACAGCTTATTGGATGAGCTCATACAATACCAAGTCAGGCTAAGCAAGGCACAACAAGAAATATTAACAGCGAACCATAAACTCGATGATCAAAATTTAATACTTGAACAAGAAGTTGCTAAAAAAACATCATCGCTTAGCACCACAATGCTAGAAATGAATAAGCAACAACGCGCACTTATCGGACAGCAAGAACAACTGAAAGCTGAAAATACTCGAAGAAGCCAAACAGAACAAACGTTAACGCAAACCAATAGAGAATTAAAAAACTCAATTCAAGAGCTAAGTAAAGCTCAAGAGCGCTTACTTGATGCTGAAAAAATGGCAATATTAGGTAAGTTGTCGGCTGAAATATCGCATGAAATTAACACGCCAATAGGGGTAAGCATTACTTCAACAAGTTATTTATCTGATTTATTGTCTGCTCTTCAATATGACATAAACAACCAAAAATTGACTAAACGATCTTTAGATGATTTTGCTAATAATGCAGACCAAAGTTTACGTTTATTACTCAATAATCTTAACCGAGCTTCTGATTTAATCACGAGCTATAAACAAGTTGCTGTCGATCAAACGAGTGATAAAACGCGAAAAATCAATATTGCACAATACCTTAATGAGATTATTCAATCTTTACATCCAAAATTAAAGAAAACCAAACATATCATTAACGTAAACTGTGCTGACAATATTGACATCTATTGTCACGCTGGCGCCATTTCACAAATATTTACAAATCTTATCATTAATTCTATTCTTCATGGGTTTGATGCTATTGAAAGTGGCACTATCACTATCAATGCTGAGCTCAAAGGTGAACGGCTTTTTTTACATTACCAAGATAACGGTATTGGTGTTCCACAAGATAAATTATCACAACTCTTCGACCCTTTTTATACCACCAAGAGTGGTGATGGTGGTACAGGCTTAGGAACCCATATCATTAATGAATTAGTTACAGACACTTTAAATGGTAAAATAGTGGCTCATTCTGACATAGGACAAGGGCTTAGCTATGATATTGAATTTAATGATATGCGTTAAGCTGCTCTTTGAAAGACTTCATTTCAACATCCTTAACTTAAGTCAGTGCTAGTAAGTGCTTATAGCGCTTATTTAAGTTACTATATCGCTCTTTTTAAATTTATCAGCCGGCACACTTAGTGTTCCAACGGCGCAGGAAACTTCTATGTGGTTCAAAAACCTATATTTTTTCACATTCACTCGCCCTTTTGAATTATCAGAAGATCAATTAGAAGCACACTTAGCTGAACACTTATTTACACCCTGTGCTTCAACTGAACAATCACATTTTGGTTGGGTGAACGCTTTAGGTAAACACGGGCATTCCACTGTGCATTCTACGAATGGCAACTTTTTAATTTGTGCAAGAAAAGAAGAAAAAATCCTTCCTGCGCCTGTTGTTAAAGATATGATTGAGGCTAAAATTGCTCAGCTTGAAGTTGAACAAGCACGTAGTGCAACTAAAAAAGAAAGAGAACAATTTAAAGAAGATATTATTTTTGAATTGCTTCCTCGTGCATTTTCTCGTGTAACTGACACGCATGCCTACATTAATGCTGAACATAATCTTATTGTTGTAAACTCAGGTAGTCGCGGCAAAGCTGAAGATATTTTAGCACTGCTACGCAAAGTTATCGGTACTTTACCGGTTACTAGCGTTTCGCCTGAAATGGCTCCTGATGAATTAATGACAGACTGGCTAAATGAGAAAAGTATTGGCGACAACTTTACTCTTGGGATGGAAGCCGAGTTTCATGCGTTAGGGGATGATGGCGCAGTCGTTCGTGTTAAAAACCAAGATCTAGATAGTGCTGAAATTAAAACGCATTTAGATGCTGAAAAATATGTGGTTAAATTAGCACTTGAATGGGATGAAGCGATGTCATTTATTCTTTGTGACGATTTAGCGATTAAGCGTTTGAAGTTTTTTGATGTCTTACAAGAACAGAACGACGATATTGATAGTGATGATGTTTTAGCAAAACTTGATGCTGATTTTGCATTAATGGCTGGGGAAATTAATCGTTTGATTAATGACTTGCTCTCTGAATTTAATGTTAAAGCGACAGATTATTTGGAAAGTTAATCTCAATCTGACCCTCTTAGCAAAAAAAGCAGCTAAATTTAGCTGCTTTTTTATTTCAATTCTTTTTACATTTATTTAATTAAGGTTACTCTTCAAGACGGATAGCATTAATAATATCCGTCGTTGAAATACCCTCTTCAAAGTTAAGCACTTTCACTTCGCCACCATTTGCCATAACTTCTTCGCCACCAGCAATATCTTCAACCTTATAATCGCCACCTTTGACCAATATATCAGGCAAAATATTACTGATTATACGCTGAGGAGTATCTTCAGAGAAACTCACTACCCAGTCAACAGCCCCTAATCCTGCAAGAACAGCCATACGCCTATCCGTGGGATTGACTGGACGACCACTTCCTTTTAATCTTTTCACTGAGGCATCGTCATTTACAGCGACAATTAGACGGGTACCTAAAGTGCCTGCATGCGTTAAATACGAAACATGACCTGCATGTAAAATATCAAAACAACCGTTAGTCATTACAATATTTTCACCACGGGCTTTTGCTAATTTAACAGCGATTTTTAGTTGGTCTTCACTAACAACACCAAAACCACTTTCTAGTCCTGTTGATATTTCGGCTAATAATTCTGCTTCGCTAACGGTTGATGTTCCTAGTTTCCCAACAACGATACCTGCGGCCATATTTGCTAATGCACTCGCTTGTTTATATTCAGCTTTCGCTGCTATAGCAAGTGCTAGTGTCGCGATAACAGTATCGCCTGCGCCAGTGACATCATAAACTTCTCGGGCTCGCGTCGGCAAATGGAATTCTTCATGATCACGACGAAGTAAGGTCATCCCCTGCTCACTGCGTGTTACTAACATCGCCTCTAAATCAAGCTCAACTAATAAGGTTTGCCCTTTACTGACGATATCACTCTCTGTTTTACATTCACCGACCACCGCTTCGAACTCTGATAAGTTCGGTGTTAATAACGTTGCACCACGGTAACGTTCAAAATCGGTTCCTTTTGGATCGACTAATACAGCTTTCCCTTGATTTTTTGCTAAGATAATTAAGTTTTGAACGTCTGATAAAGTGCCTTTACTGTAATCAGATAATAAGAGTAAGTCATGGTTAGCGAGTTGAGCGGCAACTTTTTCTTCAAGGGAGCTCTTATCAACATCAGCAAGTGATTCTTCAAAGTCTAAGCGAATCAATTGCTGATTACGGCTCATCACGCGTAATTTTTTGATTGTCGGGATATTTTTTTGTTGATCAAATTCACAATTAATATTTAATGCCGACAACTGCTTTTTTAAGTGCTGTGCAGCCTCATCTTCGCCAGTGATCCCAGCTAAAGTAACTCGTCCTCCAATAGAAGCAATATTTAATGCCACGTTAGCAGCGCCACCTGGCCGATTTTCTTCTTGATTGATTTTAACGATAGGAACAGGCGCTTCTGGTGATATACGTTGGGTTGGGCCGTACCAATATTGATCGAGCATAATATCGCCAACAACCAGTACACTTGCTTGCGCAAAAGTGGGGATCTCTACTTTCATCCAATGCCTCTTAACTCTTTAAGGATATACAGATATAATGAATAATATTGTATCACATGAATTTCAATGAGTTGACATCATCCCGTGAGTAAAAACAAAGTTTTACAACCCGATTTTAAAATGAGCTACCTTCTCCCTAAATATTGGTTGACTTGGTTTGGCGTAATTATTCTCTATACCATTTCATGGTTGCCCTACAAATTACAATTAATGCTAGGGAGACTGCTGGGTCGTTTGCTCTATCGAATAGGTTCAAGTCGTAAAAAAGTAGCCATGAAAAATTTGGAACTCTGTTTTCCTGAAATGTCACAAGAAGAGCTAACACGTACTTTAAAGAAAAATTTTGAGAATACGGGGATTGCTCTTTTTGAAACTGGTATGGGGTGGTGGTGGCCAGATTGGCGCGTCAGAAGAAAAATAAAAGTCGTTGGTCTCGAACATCTAGAAAAAGCACAAAAAGAAGACAAAGGTGTTTTATTACTAACGATGCATTATTTAAGTGTGGAAATTAATTGCCGAGGTGTTGGTATGGGACACCCAATGGTTGTTTTTTATCGACCGCATAACAATCAATTAATGGAGTTTTTTCAGTTCAGAGGCCGTGGTCGTTCAAATAAGTACATGCTCGGTAAACGTGATGTCAGAGGCTTAATACATGCACTTCGACAAAAAGAAGTCTGTGTATATTTACCAGATCAAGATTATGGTCGAAAACGAAGCTTATTCGTGCCGTTTTTTGCAGTGCCTGATGCGGCAACCACAACAGGAACACTAATTTTTGCTCGTCAAAAAAACATTCAAAATCATATTTTTATTCCTACAAGAAATGATGACGGCAGCGGTTATACGCTTGAGATTAAGCCAATGATGGAGAACTTCCCTACAGATAATGATGAAGCTGACCTTATTCGCATCAATCAAGAGTTAGAAAAAGCCATTATGTATAAACCCGAACAATATATGTGGTTACATCGCCGTTTTAAAACGAGACCCAACGAAAATGATCCCTCTCTTTATAAATAATATTGAACTACAATTCATTAACATTGTATAAATAATAACTTTTCAGTATGGTATATACTTAGTATAAATAAACCATACTGGAATTTTCCATTTGGCTTAATAACAAAGAAACCGATATATGTACTTTTGGTTACGTAGTATTATTTTTGGCTCAGTGCTAATTGTTTTAGCACTTTTATTATTTGATAACCAAGAATCACTGTTTCCTTCTTCGAAGGACGGTATCACTGCAACTAAAGAATCTTTAGTTATTAATCCGTCAGATAAAGCGACTATGCCTCTAGCAGCGTCTGGTCCAATCAAAAAAACAACGAATGCCGCAGCTGATGGTTTATCACGTTTTTATGCTAATCTCCATGGCGATGATGACAGTTCAGGGCCCAAAATCAGAAATAATATTGTTTACATGCAGCCTCCAAAAGGTAACATTGTTAAAATTCTTGAAGCGCGTCGTTTGGTAACACGTCCACTAAAAAAAAACTGGCGTGGCCGAAACGAAAACTTCCCTTTTCGTTTAGGTGAAACGTTATTTCAAAAACTTTATGAATATGCAAATAACGAAGGTTTAGAAGTGATTTGGTGGTTAGACAAAGATTTTTTAGTCAAAGACCCATTTCGTATTAATAAAGACATTATCAAAACAGCTTACCAAGTTGGCAAAGCTGTTGAAGGCCACTTTCCTGAAGGTATTAAAGTTTATTTCTGTAATCAGCAGCGTGCGCTAGTGCTGATTAACTTAGTTGAACCTTATCTTGATGAAGAATGTATTCTATTACCTGTTAAATCTCGCCGCCAATAAAGTTACAATTCCTCCTTTACTCAACGAATTTCAAACATACAGTGACTCGCAAATCATATTTATATTTCCAGCTACTTTTTTAAAATCGACTTTAGTTAATAATTGCTGTTCATTTTTTAACGTGGCGTGATGACCAAAATCACGCAGTGCGCAATAACTATTCGTTAATTGCGTTTGCTGCTCTAAGCTTATAGCATTGCATCGCTGTAGTTCTTTGAGTAAGCTAAAATTATCTGAATATCGGCAAAGTTCCAGATGCTTAGCGCTTTCGTTAAGCACAAGAAACTGTACTAAAAATTCAATATCAACTAACCCGCCCTTTCCTTGTTTAATGTCCGTATTAGCGGATGTTGACTTATCTAAATGTTCTCGCATCTTCTTGCGCATCTTTAAAACATCTTCACGAACATTCGCCCTTTCACGAGGACAGGTAAGTATTTCTTGCCTTAACGCTGCAAACTTATCTTCCAACTCAAGATAACCAAAAACAGTGCGCGCTCTCACTAGAGCTTGATGTTCCCATGTCCATGCCTCTTCTCGCTGATATTGTGCAAACGTATCAATATGAATAACTAATAAACCAGAATTACCTGAAGGACGCAGTCGCATGTCTAATTCATATAAAATGCCACTTGCCATTCGAGTGTTAAAAATATGCATGATTCGCTGCGCTAGTTTCATGTAAAATTGCGAAGCTGGAATTGACTTTATACCATTAGTGACTTCATTACTTTGGCTATTATGAACAAAAACCAAGTCCAAATCGGAACTATAACCTAATTCAAGTCCTCCCATTTTACCATAACCTATAGCAGAAAATCCTTTATGGTCTTGACCAATGGTTGATTCAGGCACACCAAAACGTTGTGATATTTGTTGCCAAGCTAAATTAATGACTTCTTCAATAATAGCTTCAGCAAGTGCAGTGAGATGATAACTAACCTTAGTTACAGGTAATATCCCACAAATATCGGCCGTTGCAATACGCAAGTGCTGGGCTTGTTTAAACTGACGTAACCTGTCCATTTGGGCTTCTTGATCATCTTCAGGTATGCGCAACATAACTTGTCTTAAATCCGCTGAGTAACTCTTCAACTCTGGAGGGTTATGCAATAATTTAGGGTCGATTAATTCATCAAGTAATATTGGATATTTAGCAATATGCTCCGCTATCCAACTACTTTCATTGCAGAGTTTTATGAGGTGTTTTAAAGCGCCTTCATTTTCAAACAATAATTCAATATAAGCGGTACGGGTTGAAATCTTATTAAATATGATTAACACACGCTCTAGCGTAGAGTGTTCACTGTGCTCTTGTTGAATATGCCACATTAAAATAGGGATTAATTTATCGAGTACTGCACGACCTCTGTTGCCAATACTTCGTTTTTCCATTTCAACTCGAAATTCAGAGAGAAGAGCCCATATTCTTTTCGCATCAACGAAAACACTCACTTGCTCTATCCATGCAATACTTTCTTCATCAGGCCATTTACTATCCCACAGTGCTGTCCAGTGTTGGTCTTTTGCTTGATGATTTGGACTTTCTTCACCAATAAGAGCACTAAACTCCTGATGTACACCCTTCATTTGCAGCGCCAAGAATTCAATAAATTCAGGCCATGTGTTACATTTATCATGGTTAAGTGCCCATAATAATCGCGCTTGATCGAGTTCATTATCAGGTAATGTCTGCGTTTGTTGGTCATGCAGTGCTTGAATTATATTTTCTACTCTTCTTAAAAAACAATAAGCGTTAGCGAGTACAGCTTCATTTTCAGCTGTAATTTCTTCTTTTTCTACTAAAATGGGTAATACGGTTAACAAGCGTCTATGTTGTAATTCTTTTATACGCCCTCCCCGTATAAGCTGAAAAACCTGTACGATAAACTCAACTTCTCGAATACCACCTGCGCCGAGTTTAATATTGTTATTTAACTGCTTACGACGTACTTCTTGCGCTATCATCATTTTCATACGGCGTAAGCTATCGATCACACTAAAATCAATATATCTGCGATAAACAAAAGGCCGTAATATCGTTGACAATTGGTCATGATATTTTCCTTGCCCAATCAATCTAGCCTTTAGCATCGCATAACGTTCCCAATCGCGCCCTTGCTCTTGATAATAATCTTCCATCGCATTGAAAGTTAAAACAAGAGGACCACTCTCGCCAAAGGGCCGTAAACGCATATCGACTCGATAAACAAAACCATCAGCTGTTTTTTGATGTAAAGCGGTAATTAATTTTTGGGCTAAACGGGTAAAAAATTGCTGATTATCTAGACTGCGTCTTGCACCTTGAGTTTCGCCCATTTTTGGGTAGGTAAAGATAAGATCGATATCAGAAGAAAAATTTAATTCACGACCCCCTAACTTCCCCATTCCATAAACTAACAGAGGCTGAACTTCCCCACTTTTACTGGTGGGTATTCCCCATTTATCTTGACAAAACACGGTCAGCCAATTTAATGCCGCTAAAACAAGTTGATCGGCAAGTTCGGACAGTCGCTCTAATGATACCGTTAATTCGAGGTCAAATAACAAATCAGCAACCGCGATATTAACCATTTCTTGCAATCGAAACTGCCGTAATATGTGATGTAACTGTTCTTCACTTTCACAAGCAGCGATTAAGTCAGTGATCATTTGTTGATAATTAGGACAGTCAGTTTGATAAACTCGTTCACTTGAGAACAATGAAACCACGATATTTGGACACTGTAATGCACTGTTTAAAATGAAATCACTTACCATTAAAGATTGTTGAAAATCTGCTAGCTTTTGTTCAGATAAACCGCTTGTTGCTTCAGGGTATTGCTGACTAAATAATTGAATACTTTTTTGCTTTTGAAGTGAAAGTAGTGCTGGCAGATTAGTTGATTTATTCATTTAATGACCACTTTGTTGACTATGCACAGAATATGGAAAATAATTTCGAATGAAATCACGAATTAATAGACATATTATGTCTTTGATGCTATTAATAACGAGTTATCATACATAAAAGATTCGTACTCAAATAACCTGAGTATATGTTTATCATAGCATTTTTGAGGACACTATGGCAGGAATGCAGCATATCAAATACGCTTTATTTAGCATGATTATTTTCTTAGTCGGTTGCTCCGATCCCTATAAAGAAAAAGTCAATCAACAAACGCCCATCACTGAGCTTCGTGTTAAACAATTAGCTGATGCCCTTAAAAGTGGTCAAGTTCGCAATGCCAGTGTAATTAAACAATACGCCAGTAAGCTTAGGCAACAGAAGCCAGAACTTACTCAATTAATTAATGAGTTTAAAAAAGATGCTACCGTACAAGGTCCAATGTATTTAGCGTTACTTGACCGATTAGCCACCGTTAAAAATCAACCGACGATGTTTGCTAGTAAACAAGATGTCTTTAATGAATTAGTGAATATTTACCTTGCCGCTGATCCTGTACTTTTTTCTGATGCATTAAGTGACCCTCTTAATGTGCTTGCTGATATGTCTGACGGTGAATTACCCCGCGTAAACTCATTATCTAAAGCACAAAGTAAACAGGCGAATAATGCTCAAGATTTTGGCACCGGCGAGCAGCTAATTGGCAACCCAAGTTATGGCAGTTGGACCCAAGGAAGCAATGGTATGTCTTTTTGGGCATGGTATGGCATGTATTCCATGATGGGAGATGTCTTTGGTTCGCGTCGAACGTCATACAATGACTGGGGGCGTTCTAGAAATTACAGTTATTATAATGATTACGGCCGAACTCGCTATAGTTCACCGACACAATTAAAAAAACAAAACGACTTAGATACACGTACAAAAAAATCATTTCAAAGTCGTGGCCAAAAATACAACAGCACTTATAGTAAAAGTAGAACAGGTTCATCAAGCCTCTCTAGACAGAGCAGTACAGCGCAAACGAGTGCAAAGCGTTTTAGCACAAATAGTACGAACAAAAGTTCATACGCAAAAAAATCTAGCTACTCAAAAAACTCAAGTTTTAGAAACAGTAAAAGTACGACATCTCGCAGTTTTAGACGCGGCAAATAACGAGTAAGGTATAGGAATTAACATGAATACATTTTTTGAAATTACCGCCCTAAATCAAGATTTATTAGTTTACTTAGCGATTGATATATCCATCGCGATTGTTTTATTAGGCGCCATGCGTTTTATTTCAGGCTTATCAGCTAAAGTAAACTCAACTGAAGAGTTAGCCCAGAAAGATAATTTTGCATTTGGTATAAGTGTCGCAGGAAGTGTTGCAGCCTTAGGTATTGTTCTTACCGGAGCAATCAGTGGTGAAAATGCACCTAGCTATATGATGGAATTTATTGGCATGCTTGCTTACGGCACATTAGGCCTAATACTGATAAAAATTGGTCGTGTCATCCATGACAAATTATCATTACAGCATATCAATAAAACCGAAGAAATATTAAATCAAAACATAACCATTGGTATCGTTGATGCTGCAGGCGCAATTGCTACTGCTATAATCATTCGAGCGGTGTTACTTTGGGTACACGGTTTAGATGTTGATACCTTTATCGCGATTATCGCTGGTTTTGTTATTTCTCAAGCCATATTGTTATTAGTGACTCGCTTGAAAGAGCGTCAGTACGCTAAAAACAATCAAGGGAGTTGTTTACAAGAAGCATTCTCGCAAGGTCAAACTGCTATCGCTATTCGTTATGCCGGTCAATTAATTAGTACCGCTTTAGCCGTTACCGCTGCTAGCCATTTCCTGACTTACTCTCCAGAAACATTATTAACTAATTTAGTCAGTTGGTTTGTATTCGCTGTTGTAATGACCTTATTAGTTGCTGTATTAACAGCCATCGCTAAGCGCATTGTTCTATGGGGTATTAACTTAGTTGAAGAAGTTGATCAACAGCAAAATATTGGTGTTGCTTGTGTCGAAATGGCAACCAGTATTTCAATTGCACTTATTCTCACTGCATTAATGGCGTAGATTTCACCCATTATTTTATCACAAAGCTTTAAGGGCATAAGTTCTTAAAGCTTTTTTATGTTAAGAATGATCGTTATTACGCGATCATATGAATGTGCAGGCGCAACGCATTATATGAATATGACTAAAAAACAATTATTTTGGAACGACACGCTGCTAATTATCACCATGGCTGTTTTAGCTGGTTGTGGTTTAATTTATGAATACCTTTTATCTCATTACGCCGGGCGTGTTCTAGGGGCTATGGAAAGCACCATCTATGCAATGATTGGATTAATGATCGTTGCTATGGGATTAGGTGCTTTTGCTGCGAGAGGCATTAATTCTGCGTTTAAAGGCTTTGTATGGTTAGAGCTTACCATTGCTTTTTTAGGCTGTAGCTCAATTTTGATCATTGGCGGTTTGATTGCACTGACCCAAACATTTCCACAAGTATTAGCAGATACCTTTAATTTACCCCCCGATTCTCTTCCACAAGGTGGCTTGTTCAAACAACTTTCACAACTCGCTTTTAATAGTCCGTATTTTTTTGGATTTATATTAGGCTTTTTCATTGGCATGGAAATCCCGTTAATTGCTCGGATCAGAGAGTCGATTCATCAAAAGCATTTAAAAAATAACTTAGGTACTATTTATGGTGCTGATTATGTTGGTGCCGGTATTGGTGCTGCAGTTTGGGTGATATTTTTATTATCTATCGATATCAGTAAGGCGAGTGCTTTAACAGCAGCGTTAAACCTTATTGTTGGCGGTGTTTTTATTTTTCACTTTTGGGAACAACTGACATGGCGAAAAACGTTAGTTTCACTCCATGTGATTTTATTCATCGCTATCGGCATTATTTATCAATTTGGTAATGGTTGGTTGAATCAAATGAGTAATTTACTTTATTTAGATAACGTCGTTTATACCGATAAAACCCGTTATCAACAATTGAATTTCACCCAAAGACATATGGGAACAGATCAACCAAGTGTCATTAATTTCTATTTAAATGGACGTTTGCAATTCTCTTCTGCCGATGAATATATTTATCACAGCTATCTAGTGAGTCCTGTGATGGCGGGGTCTGCTCGACACGATAATATATTAATCATTGGTGGTGGTGACGGATTAGCATTGCGAGATGTTCTCCAGTGGTCACCTAAAAAAGTAACATTAATTGATTTAGATGACGAATTAATGCAAATTTTCATCGATCCCACTGAAAAACTTAACCCATCTTTAGCGCGTCAACTTAATAAATTAACGCAAAAGAGCTTACAAGACCCACGGGTAAATATTGTTAATGAAGATGCATTTTTAGCGATTGACACTTTATTAAAGCAACAGCAAACATTTGATAGCATCATTGTTGACCTACCAGATCCAAGCCATCCTGATTTAAATAAACTTTATTCCGTTAATTTTTATGCTCGCTTACAACAGTTACTGGCGGGAGACGGATTAATAGGCATACAATCAGCAAGCCCTTATCATGCTAAAGATGCATTTATTGCTATTGGAAAAACCGTACGTGCAGCCAAATTCGCTCATGTTCAGCAATATCATGATAATGTGCCAAGCTTTGGAGAATGGGGTTGGACAATAGCGTCTAAACGCGGAGCTAGCCCACTTAAACGCTTAAAGTCTTTAGAAAAACTCCCTATTGAACATCATTGGCTAACACTACCTATGATCGTTAATTCCTTTACGTTTTCAAAAAGCTTTTATAAGCACGAAGCAAATGTTCCTATTAACTATTTAGGCAGTCATAATATTTATCAATTACACCAAAAAGCATGGCGTGATCAACAAGGGTTGAATAACGCATATTTACAAGAATAAAAAAGAAATGAAAATAATACACATTGATGCTTGACATATTATGTCAAACTGCTAAATTTACCTCAACGACATAATATGTCTGAGAGAAAGTTCACTTTTAGATTTATTAACGAAGAAAAATATAAATAAGGAATCACATGAATATACATAAAATTGCTGATCACTTAAATAGCTTAGCGGACAACTCTGATACCGGTATGGTTTTTGATTGTCAGCCTATTTCTGGCGAAGTGGACGTTTTACAAATTACTGTTATCGACCGCGAAGAATTACCAATTTTTGTTTCTGTTACTGATGATCAAATACTTTGTATTACCTATTTATGGGGCGAAGAAGAAGTTAAACCTGATTGTCTCAGCGATATGCACGTTAGTATGTTAGAAATGAATATTCCGATGCCATTATCTTCATTTTCAAAAATTGGCGATAAATACGTCATTTTTGGCGCACTTTCTATCAATTCCTCTTTTCATGACATCGAGCACGAATTAGGCGTTTTAAATAATAACGCTATGGAAATTATCGATGACATGGGCGAGTACCTAATTTAATTTAACCACCCTAAGGAAAAAACTATGAGTATTTTTAAAAAAATTATGACTGCAATTCGAGGTGGCGCTTCAGAAGTTGGAGAATCAATTGTTGATTCAAACGCTACACGTATCTTTGAGCAGGAAATTCGTGATTCAGAGAATCACTTAACGAAAGCCAAACGTGACCTTACCGGTGTTATGGCTCAGCAAATGTCATCAAGCCGTGAAGTAGACCGTTTAAAGCGTGAAGTTACTGAGCACGAAGGTTATGCCGTTCAAGCACTTGATAAAGGTGATGAAACTTTAGCCCTCGCCGTTGCTGAAAAAATTTCAACTTTAGAAAATGATCTAGCATCTCAACAACAAGCACTTGATAGCTTTTCAGGTAGTGCAAATCGTTTAAAAGAATTAGTGAAGAAAAGTGAACGCCAAGTGGGTGAATATAAACGTCAACTTTCAATGGTTAAAACCACAGAAAGTGTACAAAAAGCAACATCGGCAATCACTGATAACTTTTCATCAAGTAACTCTAAGTTACTCAATGCTAAAGATTCTTTAGAGCGTATTAAAGCTAAACAACAGAAGTTTGATGATCAAATGAAAGCAGCTGAAGTACTTGAGTCTGAAAATTCAGATAACTCATTAGCCGCTCAACTTAAAGAAGCGGGTATTGGTGGTGCTGATAATAGTGCCAACTCAGTATTAGATCGTTTGAAAGCTAAACAGAAGTAATATAGCGTTTTTGAGTCATTCTTGACTCAAAAACACCATTTTAACCGCCTAGATGTTATCCTCCCGACACCTAGGCGGATTTTTGGGATCTGAATATGAGTTTTCTAAAACGACTATTTAAAAAGCAAGCAGACGAACGCCAAGTTAACTCTGCTGAAGAGTTAAAAATTAAAGACATTATCGTACTTACTGATAGTTTCGCTTTACCCGAAGCATTACGAACACAACAGTTCCAAGTGTCCGCCATTAACTGTTACGAATTTGAAAGCAATACGCAAACTGAATGGGTATTGCAAGGCGAAAATAATCTTGAACTTTACTTAACCATTGAAAAAGATGATCAAACCTTCCTTAAATTTGCACTAAAAATTCAACACAAAGATATCGAAACACTCTTTGATTTAGATGAATTAGCCACTGTATTTGATGAACCTGGAGAAGCATTTCTTGAAAGAAAAGCAGATTCTTCACTAACATCAGGTTGGAGTAGCTCACAATATCAGCAACAAGTTTTTTCAAAAGTAGGCTATTTTCATCGAAAAGATAATCGCACTGAAAGTTTGAGCGCTTATGAAGGAAATGAATCAGGTGAACAATTCGAACTTTACAGTTTACTTGATGAAGAACAATCTCGCGGCATTGATATTGAAGTATGGCAAGAGGGTGATACTGACTTATTTATCACTTTATATCGACCAACATCTGATATTATTGATATATTCCCTGGGAGCTAAATTGTGAGTAGAAAACTACCTGAGAAGTGGCAATCTTCGATAAAAGCAGTTAAGGCAGTGCAAGTTGCTTTTGATATGGATGAAAAAATTCAATTAGCAATCCGTACCCAAGCATTGAACGCAGGTTTGAGTCCATCAGACCAAATCCGTGATATTCTGGGACTCCCTACTAACAAAAGGCCTAAACGCCCCCGTTTAACGGTTAGTTTGGGACAAGATGATTACGAAGTCTTAGCGTTAAAGTATGATCTATCCCCTGAACAACAGCTTGAAATAAAACGTAAATTAATGGATGATTTAATTCGACACGTGACCGGAAGCATTGAATAATAAACTTTAATACCTGACCAGTGAATTTATAAAAATAATGATTATTGACCATAGAATTAAACCTTACACAATCGATGAATTTGGTATCAAAAATTACAAATCACGATATATTTTAATACTAACGATATTAACCCTATATCTTATCATGGCAGCAAGTGCACAACTTTTACTACATTTTGAATTATCAAATCCTGAAGCAAATATTAAGACCTATGCCAACGCATTTTGGGCGTTGCAAATGAGCTCTAGTACTATCGGCTTCGGTGATTATTACCCTGTAACAAATGCAGGTAGAGTTGTTGTTATGTGCATGTTCTATATTGGCGTAGGATTAATGAGTTTTATAGGTGCACAATTTATTAATCGCTTTTTTGGCTTTTCTAATACGAATGTTAAAAACAGAGAATTACGTAAACAAAATAAAGAAATACTTGATCATAATAAGCTGCTTGAAATAAAAATTGATTTACTCGTGCGCAAGATAGAAGAGATGATGCATAAATCAAACAAATAAATACATGTTTTTAATAAATATTGATCATTACACTTTTATCACGTTATGGCATACTTGATTTTGAAATATAAAAGGAGAAGACACGATGTTAGTTAAAAAAATGGCTTTAACCGTTTTAATAATCACAGTAACGGGTTGTGCAAACACAGATGCTTTAGAAGGAAGTGTTAGTAGCTTAAATCAGAAAGTTGATATGCTAACAAATAAAGTTGATGCGTTGACCGATGAAGTTGCTAGTATAAAAAATCAGCAAAACAAAAGTAATAAAGCAATAGAAGATGTTAAATCATCTGTTGATAGTGCGAATGAGCGAATGAATAACATTGCTGCTAGTTATAAAAAATAATAGTTAAACGCGTATAAAATAATAAACACGAAATTGATCTCGTCAATCTCGTGTTTTTTTATGCCTAACATTTGGCCTTACGTTAAAATATCAGTTATTGATTTAGCCAAAAATGGCACGCATTAATCCAATCGCTTGCTCGACACTTTTGCCATTTTTAACCTGAATAATAATGGAGTCACGTTTTCCTAATAAATACTCAGGTATATCATCTGAAGTTAATGCTCTATCAACTAAAACTTCTGCTGACTCTTTACTGCGTTTTTTAGGCGTAGCCTTTGATTTTGTCATCGCTTTATTACGGATTTTATCGCGTAAACGTATAAAGTTTGAATTTTGTGCTAATTCAGCATCAGCAAATAAAAATAAATCAATTAATACAGCGCGATTACTCCATATAGCCAGCTCATTACTTACTTCTTTGTTAGTCATTTCACTGGTATCAGTTGCATCACTTTCTTTGGCGATTTGAGCATTCGCATCTGGTTTAGCATGATGCCACCATGGAAAAGTACGCAAAGTTCCAATCATGTCATGCCAATATGAAGAAAAATCGGTGTTTTTAAATTTTGCAATTGATAAACCCTGACATAAAATATCAATTTTATTATTGTTAAGTGCAATAAATTGATCGGGTCTTCGCATAGCTAATAGACGAGTTGCTGCGGCTAAAGGTGCTTTCTCACCTTGTGCTTTATCTTGAGTGTACTCTTTAAAAATCTTTTGAAAATCGTTAACAAAGTTTTGATAGTCGTCATGATTTACTTCACCCGTTAAAGGGATATGCGCTAATGCAGAATCAAACTTCTCAGGGCATTTAACTAATAAAGTATGAAATACTTTCGCGCCTTTCGTTGCAGCAAACCACTCAACATCAAAATTATAGATACTGTAATCGTGATTAATCGTGTGTTTACCGGCAAAAGCTAAACGATCTTCTTCAATTAAATCGGCTAATGGTTGTTGACGAATTTCATCAACATAGCTCAATAAACGCAAACGTTCATCTAGTGCATGGATCTTGTTTTGTTGTTCTATAAAATCAACAAATATTGGCCAAGGGGCAATACGAGCCATCTTAAATTGACTAATGCTAAAGCCAACGTCAAGGGTCTCTTGTAATTTTTTTAACGGTAAAAACTGTTCTTCATCTAAAAGTTCCATATTTAGATCTTCACGACATAATCGAATTAATTCACCACACCAACCAAGAAAGTCATCTGGACGTTGAGAAACTTTAACAGCCATTAAGTTTAAACTTAGTGGCGTAAAGTATTTTAGGGCATTTTGATAAACCTGATTTTCAGCAGTCGACAGAGACATTTGAACAGGTGAAGATAACAATTTTTTCATTAAACTTTACAAACTCCAATATGAAGATTATTGTTAGACATGCCTTAAGACATAGCCTATCAATAATTTAGAAAAGGCGAGGATCATACCCATTTATTAAGGTATTGCAATGAATTGAAGTAATTATAATAAAAGAATAACTTTTTAACCAATAGTAGATGATTAAATCTACAAAAATTATTATTAATACTTTGAATGTGAAATTATGGCTTCTACTCCTTTCTGTTTATTAACGTTAAAGGCCTTCATGATTAAATAAAATTTGTTTACATAAAGCTAAGCCGATACCACTACCTGAACCAAACCATTCGTTGTTGCTTTTACAGCTAAGGTATCCACTTGGTCCTTAATGTGCTGATAATTATTTTCCACTAAACCTAAACGGGCGTGCTGAGCAGTTTTTGACGTAAATAAACTCGCTTTCATTTTTTCAAATTTTTGTTGTTGTGAAAACCAGTATTGATTTTGTTGTTTAACGGCTAATTGGCTTCGCTGGTAATCAATGGCGGATACTGGGGCATCTTTTTGTGCTATTAATTGAGTTTCTGGATCAAGCTTTAACTTGCTACTTTGGTAGCTGAAATCAGCTTAGACCGCTGAGTTTTATAGATCAAGCAATTGAGACTCAAGTGATATATAAGCGGCATAATTTTTAGCTTTCTTGGCCTAAAATTCCCAACGCGCTTTTTCTAATTCTCGATGTAACTCAGGGTTAGAAAGTTACATGAGGATTTGCCCTTCATTAACATGTGCTCCTGCTTTTACAAAAGCTTGTTCAACACGACCAGAAACTTGTGCTGAAATCCAACGAATATAGACAGGTTTTAACACGCCGGTTGCTCGAACATTCACTTGGAAACGGCTTTGCTCAACAACTGCGGTTACTAATTCACTTTGTTTAACAATGAAAGATGCATCGCCCATAAAGCTCTTTAGCTGATACGTTGCAAAAGCTAACATCATTACGACTGCACATACCAATATTTACGCCACAAAGGTGTTGCTTGTTTTTCTCTTCGAATATCCATAACTTATGCTGCATTTTATTAATGAAGAATTGAGTTATCTATTACAATAGCCATGCCAACAAGAATCAAAACGTAAGCCCTTGTTATTAATGCGATAATATAACCAGTTGTTTTTATATAAATATATGTGTGCCGGAATCGACACAGGATAAAAATTAGGTTGTCGCATTTGTGGAACAGCATCATCATTACTTGCTATTGAGGATAATAAAATGAGAAAGTAGAGTGATAACGGCAGAATAATAAGAAAGGAAGCAACATGACCATAATGCAGAAGGTCTACTGGTTTATCACTAGCATAGGTAATATCAGTGCGCTGTTCTTACTCAACCAAACATCTAGTTGGCTCAACTTACTCTTTTTTGTATTTACGCTCACCTATAGTTTAATCGGTTATTACGACCTTAATTACAGTAAGCACAACCTCAATAAACTCTATCCTGTAGTTGCTTATCTCCGCTATTTTTTAGAATCATACCGTGTTGAAATACAACAATATTTTATTGCTAATGACACCGAAGAACGCCCTTTTAACCGCGAACAGCGTACGTTAGTTTACCAACGTTCAAAAAACATTCGTGATACTGTCGCTTTTGGTACACAGCAAGATTTATTAGCTGAAAACTATTTAAGCTTATGGCACTCACTTTCCCCCAAAACCATCAAAAATGAAACTAAGCGCATAACAATAGGCGGCGCTTATTGTCGGCAACCTTACCAAGCTTCCTATTTAAATATTTCCGCAATGAGTTTTGGCTCTTTAAGTGCTAATGCCATTGCTGCTCTCAACTTAGGCGCTAAAAAAGCAAATTGTTCTCACAATACAGGTGAAGGTGGAGTTAGTCCTTATCACTTAAAGCATGGCGGTGATATTGTTTGGCAAATAGGCACTGGGTTGTTTGGTTGTCGTGATCATCAAGGTGAGTTTGATGAATACAATTTTATTACTACCGCGACTAAACCACAAATAAAAATGATTGAGATAAAGTTGAGTCAAGGTGCAAAACCTGGTCATGGTGGTGTATTGCCTAAAGCAAAAATAACACAAGAAATTGCTAATATTCGTAACATTTCAACAGATAAAGACTGTGTTTCTCCTGCAGTTAATCCTGAATGTACAACACCGATAGCTTTATTAAACTTTGTAAAAAAACTCAGAGAGTTAAGTAATGGAAAGCCTGTTGGCTTTAAACTTTGTATTGGAAATCCCGCTGAGTTTCTTAGTATATGTAAAGCAATGCTAAAAGCGGGGATAACGCCAGACTTTATTACAGTAGATGGCGCAGAAGGTGGAACAGGTGCTGCGCCTATCGAGTTTTCTAACCGTCTTGGCATGGTGTGTTTAGAAGCGGTTAGTTTTGTGAATAATGCATTAATAGGTGTTGGTTTACGTGATCAAATACATATTATTGCTTCAGGTAAAACCGCCACCAGTTTCGATATATTAACAAAAATAGCGATAGGAGCCGATTCCGTTAATGCAGCCCGCACCATGATGCTTGCGCTAGGGTGTGTACAATCAAAGCAATGTAATACCAATAAATGCCCTACAGGTATCGCAACACAAGATCCTGCAAGACGTAAGGCCATTGATCTTATAGATAAAAGCGACCGAGTGAAGAACTTTCATGATAATACGTTAGCCAGTTTCTATGAACTTGTTGGCAGTATGGGCCTTAATGATCCCGCTAAACTTAAACCACAAATGATCAAACGTAGATCCCCTTACGGACGTTTAATTTCAACCGGTAGTTTAAGCAAACCACTGGGGGTGAATGACTTATTAAATATGTCTGAACTATCAAAAGTGTCCCTACAGTCAAACGATGATTCTCCTTGGCAACATTGGTGGAATAGCTGCAGCGCTGAACAGTTTTATGTAGAAGATGATTTTATTTTACAGCCGAAAGAAAGAGCGTTGTAGATATAATATAAGACGTATTTCATCTATTTATAAATTTTTACCTGCTCCAAAAATGCAGATAAAATATCTATTACATGATAGTGTTTATTTTTTTCATCACTACGTCTCCTGTTTTTAATCTCACTAATAAAGCAACTGCTTTAGGAAAGCACGAAGGACTGTTATCATGGTCGTCAATTAAAACTCCTTACTATAAGCAAAGTACATGTCGATAAAACCCTTAGAACGCATCATTATTGAACCAAAATCTCCAGCCACTTCATGTGTTATATGGCTTCATGGCCTTGGTGATTCAGGGGATGGATTCGCTCCTATTGTTCCCGTATTAAATTTACCAAAAAATCATGGTATTCGTTTTATATTTCCACACGCACCAGAGCAAGCGGTAACAATAAATCAAGGCTATGTTATGCGTTCCTGGTACGATATTAAAAGTATGGATTTACATAATCGTGCTGACATGCCTGGCGTGCTTGAATCTGAAAGTGCTATTCATGCTCTTATTCAACAACAGATCGATTCAGGCATTCCAGCAGATAAAATAGTACTTGCCGGTTTTAGCCAAGGTGGTGTTGTAAGCTTATTCACCGGTCTTAGATATCCAAAAAAATTAGCTGGAATAATGGCATTATCGTGCTATTTACCTACCGCTGATCGTTTACCTGATAACTTAACAGAAGAAAACAAAAACACACCCATTTTACAAAATCATGGCGATCAAGATGAAGTAGTTCCCATGAGCTCAGGTAAGATGGCAAATCAATTACTTATAGACGCTGGATATAAAGCTAAATGGCAATCTTATCGCATGCCACACAGTGTATTACAAGAACAACTGAGCGATATTTCAGCTTGGTTAGTGGCCACATTATTGAAATAATGCCGAAGTTGTAAAATTTGAACATCGTAGTTCCTTGCCATACATGGCACCGGACATTTCCTCCATGGATGGAGGTACTTATGATTTGTCGGGAACAAAAATGACGAGCAGGAGGCACTAATGCAGCAAAGGCATCGATGCCTCAGAGCTGTCATGACCGTTGACGTGCATGGATGCACTAATGCCTTGAAAGACAGGATGTCTGAGAAAGGCCATCCTGAACAT